>NZ_JBHVCP010000004.1:0-26401 GCF_042803315.1 Streptomyces sp. NPDC057424 | reverse complement strand
GTCGGCTCGGGCTTCGACTTCGTTTCGGGCTTCGCCTCGGCTGCCGGCTTCGTCTCGGGCTTGGGGGCCGTCGCCGGGGCAGGGGCCTCTGCGGCTGCCGGTTCCGGTGCCTTCGGCTCGGCCGGGGCGGGGGCGGGCTTCGGCTCCGCGGGCGTCTCGGCCTGCGGCTCGGGCTTGGCTTCCGGCTTCGCGTCCGTGCCCGCCGGTGCGTCGGCCTCGGCCGTGGCCTTCGCGTCAGCCGTGTCCGCCGGAGCGTCGGCCGTGGCCTTCGCGTCAGCCGTGTCCGTGTCCGTGGCCGCCGGTGCGTCCGCCTCGGGCGCCGCCTTCGCTTCCGTCTTCGCCGCGGGCTGCGCCTCGTCCGCCGACTCCGGTTCCTCGGTCGTCGTGGCGGTCGCGGTCGACGTCTCCGCCGTTTCCTCCACCGGCTCCGGCTCCGGCTTCTCCGCCGTGGCCTCGTCCTTCACCGTCGGCTCCTCGGCGACCGGGGTCTCCGCCTCCGCCGCCTTCTCCGTGACAGCTCCCGGCTCCCCCGGCTCCCCCTCCGCCGACCGGGCAGGACGCGGAACCGCCAAACGGTCGAAGGCCGCCGACACCAGGTCGTGTTCCCCGGAGTCCGACGCGCGGGGCTCAGGGACGTTGGCCGTCGGTGTGGGTTCGGGTTCCGGGGAGGGAGACGGGACCTTCGGGTCCGCGGAGGGGGCCGCTGCCGGTGTCCGGTCGGCGGGCGCGAGGGTGTCGCGGCTGGTGGGGCCGCCGCTCTGTTCCTCGGTCCCGCCGGCCTCACCGGCGGTCGTCCGCGCCGCACCCTCCGCCTCGGCGGTCCGTGACTTGCGTGACCGTCCGAACGCGTTCCGCAAGAGAGTGAGAATGCCCATGTGCGCGCAACCCTTCGCGTGAGTTGAAGCCCGTCAATCCCTGGCCAGGACGGACACGTAAGGTTAGCGGCCCTCCTGTGTGATCTTGGGCAGGGTCTGTTGTGCCAGGTCCACCCTGTCAAGGGGGACATCCGGCCGGTGCAGGTTTCGACGGGTTGAATCACCGCAACCCCTGTACGGCAGCCGGGGGTTCATTCGTTGTTCACCAGGGCGCCCGGCTACCGCACGTATGTACCCCTACGGTCACGCTGACACCAAGGGCATCCATGGGGAGAGAAAAGTGCGCAAGCTGCTGCCGTTGATCGGAACGCCGTCCGGTTCGCACCCCGGCGGCCGGTCCGCCATGACCTGTCGTTTCCGGTGTGGTGACGCCTGCTTCCACGAGGTGCCCAACACCAGCTCCAACGAGTACGTCGGTGATGTGATCGCCGGTGCGCTCAGCCGGCGGTCGATGATGCGTGCCGCGGCCGTGGTGACCGTGGCCGCCGCAGGCGCGGGTGCCGCGGGGATCGCCCGGGCCCCGCAGGCCGCCGCCGCTCCGGCCGCCGCCCCGGCAGCCGGCGCCGCCTCCGAGGCCGCCCGGCGTAAGCACAAGGGTGCGCGCGGACTGCGCTTCGCGCCCGTCGCGCCCAACACCGCCGACGCGGTGACCGTGCCGGAGGGGTACCGGCAGAACGTCGTCATCCGCTGGGGCGAGCCGATCCTGCGCGGCGCTCCCGCCTTCGACCCGGAGAAGCAGACCGCCAGGGCCCAGGCCGCGCAGTTCGGGTACAACTGCGACTTCCTCGCCCTGCTTCCGCTGCCCGGAGAGCGGAACAGGCAGCTGCTCGTCGCCAACCACGAGTACACCGACGAGATCCTCATGTTCCGCGGGTACGACGCCGCCAACCCGACCCGTGAGCAGGTCGAGGTCGCCTGGGCCGCGCACGGGCTGTCCGCCGTCGTGGTCGAGGGGGACCGCAGGAGCGGGAAGCTCACCGCCGTCTCCCGGCACCAGCTGAACCGGCGGGTCACCGCCACGACCGAGTTCCGGCTCACCGGGCCCGTCGCCGGGTCGGAGCTCGTGAAGACCTCCGCCGATCCGACCGGCACCAAGGTGCTCGGCACTCTCAACAACTGCTCGGGCGGTGTCACCCCGTGGGGCACGACCCTGCACGGTGAGGAGAACTTCAACCAGTACTTCGCCAACGGCGGCCGGGCGACCGACAAGCGGTACGGGATCGGCACCGGCGCCACCGAGCGCAAGTGGGAGAGGTTCGACAAGCGGTTCGACGTAGCCCAGGAGCCGAACGAGGCGCACCGGTTCGGGTACGTCGTCGAGTTCGATCCGTACGACCCCACCTCGACGCCCCGCAAGCACACCGCTCTCGGGCGGTTCAAGCACGAGGCCGCCACCGTGCGGCTGACGCACGACGGGCGGCCTGTCGTGTACTCGGGTGACGACGAGCGGTTCGACTACTTCTACAAGTTCGTCGGCAGCAAGCGGATGAAGCACGGCAGCAGCCGTGCCGCGCGCGAGCACAACCTCTCCCTCCTCGACGAGGGCACCTTGTACGTCGCCAAGCTCACCGGTGACTCCCCGGCCATCGAGATCGACGGCACGGGCAAGCTGCCGAGGGACGGGGAGTTCGACGGGAGCGGTGAGTGGATCCCGCTGGCCACCGCCACCGCGAAGGGTGCCGTCTCGCACGTGGCGGGGATGAGCGCCGAGGAGGTGTTCGTCTTCACGCGGCTCGCCGGGGACAAGGTGGGCGCGACCAAGATGGACCGGCCCGAGGACATCGAGCCCAACCCGGTGACCGGCAAGGTGTACGTGGCGCTGACCAACAACACCAACCGTGGCGTCGGCTCCAACGCCAAGGCGGACGAGGCCAATCCGCGCCACGCCAACAAGCACGGGCACGTGCTGGAGCTCACCGAGCGGTGGAACCGGCCGGAGAGCACCCGGTTCGCCTGGTCGCTGTTCCTGGTGGCCGGTGACCCGGAGGACCCGGCGACCTACTTCGCCGGGTTCCCGAAGGACGCCGTCAGCCAGATCTCCTGCCCCGACAACGTGGCCTTCGACCCCTACGGCAACCTGTGGATCTCCACCGACGGTGCCCAGCTCGGCTCGCACGACGGCCTGTTCGGTGTGGCGACCCGGGGCGAGCGGCGCGGTGAGCTCAAGCAGTTCCTGACCGTGCCGAAGGGTGCCGAGACCTGCGGCCCGATCATCCAGGACCGGCGCGTCCTGGTCGCGGTGCAGCACCCGGGCGAGATCGACGGGGCGTCCGTGGAGAAGCCCGCGAGCACCTGGCCCGACGGGCCCGGGACGTACGTCCGCCCGGCCGTGGTGGCTGTGTGGCGTGCCGACGGGTGCGACATCGGCGTCTGAGCCGGCCGGCAAGAGCAGTTCGGGGGAGGGCTGGACTCGGGGGTCTGAGAGGGCCGCCGGGTGCCGGGCCCGTGCAGTGAGCTGATGTCCGGTGGCGGGCCCGGCCCGTCCTGCACCAACGCCATCCCGAACGCGACCGGGCGGGCGCGTGGCGACCGGCTGTGAACCGCCGCTCTGGCGGCGGCGATGGACAAGGACCTGGAGAAGCCGGCCGGTTGAGACCCGCACGCGGATACGGCCGCCCCGCCACGAGGGGCGGCCGTATCCGCGTGTGCGGACGGGGCTCGTGTGTGCGGACAGGACTCCGGTCAGCGTCCCTCGTGGAGGGTGAGGTCCGTGACGACCGCGCGGTGGTCGGTGTCGGCCAGATCCAGGATGCGGGTGCGGCTCGCGCCGAAGTCCTCCGACACCAGGACGTGGTCGATCTGCACGCCGAGCGTGGGTGCCGTCTGGGCGGGCCAGGTGGCGGTGCGCTCGGCGCCGTCCAGGCGGGAGGCGTCGCTCAGCCCGGTGTCGAGGATGCGGCGGAAGGCCGCGTGGTCCTGGGAGGCGTTGAAGTCGCCGGCCAGGACGAGGGGGGTGCCCGGGTCGGCGGTGGCCGCGTCGCGCAGGGCGCCGAGCTCCCGGCGCCAGAGGTCCACCTGCCCGGGCAGCGGAGGCATGGGGTGGGCGAGCTGCAGCCGTACGGCGTGCCCGTTCACGTCGGCGACCGCCCCGGGCATGCCCATCGTGCCGCGCACGCCCTCGGTGGGCCGGAGCGGGAAGCGGCTGAGGATGACGGAGCCCTCGGAGCCGCCGCCCTCCACGGCCGCGCGGTGCGGGTAGTCCTGGGAGAGGTCCCGCTTCAGCAGCACGTCGCACTCGTGGTCGCATTCCACCACGAAGACCACGTCCGGTTCCTCACGGCGGACGGCGGTGACGAGGGAGCCGGTGCCCTGGCCGAACTCGACGTTGGAGGTCAGCACGCGGAGTTCGGCGACCGGGCGGCCCACGGGGTCGCCGGCCGTGCCGTACGGCTCGATGTACCAGGCCAGCAGGCCGAGCAGGACGACGCCCCACACCGTCCCCGGCCACCAGCGGGACAGCAGCGTGAGCAGCAGCGCCACGGCGGTGGGCACGAGCAGCCAGGGGAGGAAGGCGAGGAGCTGCGGGACGGGTGTGATGCCGTCGCTGTCGGCGGCCCGGAAACCGACGACCACGCTCACCCCGGCGAACAGCAGGCCGGCACACCAGGCGCCGAGCCGCCGTCCGGACGGACGGTGCTCCCGCCCGTCGTCCCTGGCGGTCCACTCGGCAGCGGCGGTGTCCAAGGCCCGGCCTTCCGTTCGCGGGGTGGGATGCCCGAATCCTCCCTCAAAGACGGGGTGGGGCGGGGGAAGGTTGCCGGGCGTCGACCCGGGCCAGGAATTCCTCCAGCGCACTGTCGAACTCGTCCGGGCGTTCCAGGTTGGGCATGTGGGCCGCGCCGTCGATGATGTGCAGCGCCGCGTCCGGAAGGGCCGCGTGCATGGCCCGGGCGTCGGAGACGGGCGTGAAGGTGTCCCCGGCTCCCACGACGACCAGGGCCGGCACGGAGACGCGTGGCAGCAGGGCGGCGTAGTCGGGGCGGCGGGCGCGGGCGCGCAGGGCCGCGGCGGCGCCCTCGGGGGCGGTGGCGGTCATCATGTCGTGCACGTGCGCCTTGACCTCGGCGGACGCGGAGGGGGAGACCATCCGTTCCAGGACCTCGTCGGCGTAGCCGCGCATGCCTTCCGCGAGGAGGCGGTCCGCCGTGGCGTCGCGGGTGCGCACGCCCTCGGGGGTCTCCGCGGACGGGAAGGTGTCCGCGAGGACCAGGCCGCGGACCCGCTCGGGGAACAGGCGGTAGCAGTCCATGACGATCTGCCCGCCCATCGACAGGCCCGCGAGCACGAACGACTCCACCTTCAGTTCGTCCAGCAGGGCCTCGATGTCCCGGGCGAATCCCGAGAAGTCCGTGACGGCGGGGGTCGTGGGGGAGGCGCCGTAGCCGCGCAGGTCGGGGGCGACGACGCGGCGGGTGCCCGGGAACCGCTCGAGCTGCGGGGCCCACATCGTGCGGTCGAAGGGGTGGCCGTGGACGAGGACCAGGGGGACCCGATGCGTATCGGGCCCTTTGTCCTCGTATGCGAGGAAGGGTGCCATGACGTCGACCCTAGGCCGCCCAACTACTCGGAGCAATAAGATCTTTGCTCTCGGTGCAATCCAAGGGGGAGACCGGCTGATGAGTGACTACCGGCGTATCGCCGACCGCATCGCCGACGACATCGCCACCGGGCGGCTGAGGCCCGGGCAACGGCTGCCGCCGCAGCGGGCGTTCGCGCGGCGGCGGGGCATCGCGCCGTCGACGGCCGGGCGGGTGTACGCGGAGCTGGTGCGGCGCGGGCTGGTCGTCGGGGAGGTCGGGCGCGGCACCTTCGTACGGGCCGCACCGGCCGGGCCGACGGGGCGGGCGCTCATCGAGCCCGGTCCGGCCGCCACCCCCGTCAACCTGGAGCTCAACTACCCCTCCGTGCCGGGCCAGCCGGAGCTGCTCGCCCCCGTCATCGCGCCGTTGCTGCGCCCCGACGTGCTGGCCGAGGCGCTGTTACCGGCGGCGGCCACCGGCACCGTGGCCGCGCGGGAGGCCGCCGCCACGCTGCTCACCACCCCGGGCTGGCGCCCCGCCCCGGAGCGGCTGCTGTTCACGGGCAACGCCCGGCAGGCCATCGCCGCCGTCCTGGCCTCGCTGGTCCGGCCGGGCGGCCGGGTCGGGGTGGAGCAGCTGACGTACCCGCTGGTCAAGGACATCGCGGCGCGGCTCGGCAGCACGCTGGTGCCGCTGGCCGGAGACGCGGCCGGGCTGCTCCCGGAGGCCGTCGCCGCAGCGCACCGTACGGCGCCGCTGTCCGCCCTCTACATACAGCCGGCGCTGCACAACCCGACGTCCCTGGCGACGAGCCGGCCGCGGCTGCTGCAACTCGCGCAGCTGGTCCACGACCTGAACCTGCCGGTGGTGGAGGACCGCATCTGGTCCTTCCTGCGGGAGCCCGGTGATCCGCTCGCCGTGCACGCCCCGGCCCTCACCCATGTCGTCGACGGGCTCTCCAAGCGGGTCGCCCCGGGGCTCACCGCAGGGTTCCTCGTCGTACCGCCGCACCGGGTCGCCGTGGTGGCCGACGCCGTGCGGTCGGGCGGCTGGAGCGCGGGGCGGTTCGCGCTGGAGGCGGCCGTGCGGTGGGCCGGGGAGGGGACGGTGGCGCGGCTGGTGGAGGCCAAGCGGGCGGACGCCGTCCGGCGGCAGCGGATCCTCGCCGAGGAACTGGCGGGCTTCGCCGTACGGTCCGATCCGGGTGCCTACTTCGCCTGGTGGGAGCTGCCCGCCCCGTGGCGCGCGGACACCTTCACGGCCGCCGCCGCGGCGCACGGCATCGCCGTCACGCCCGGCCCTGCCTTCGCCGTCGCCCCCGGGCACACACCCGACGCCGTCAGGCTCGGGCTCGCGTCGGCTCCGGAACCGGATCTGCGACGGGCGCTGCGGACCCTCGCGCATGTCGCCGCGCGGCGAGCCGGGGACCGTACCGGCCCGTGATCCAGGCGCCGGCCGCCACCGCCAGACCCAGCAGGCACAGCAGCCAGGACACCGTGCGCAGGGTGGCCGTGAGGGCGTCGTAGACCGCTCCCGCCGCGGGGCGGTGGAGGGCGTCGGGCAGGTCGGCGAGGGTGAGGCGGCGGCCGATCGCGACGGCGAGGGCCAGCAGCGCCCCGCCCAGGGCCGTGCCCAGGCCGAGGGCGGTGACCGCGCGGCGGCGGCACGCGGCGACGGAGATCGCGGCGACCGCGAGGACGGCGGCGGCCAGCGGCAGCCAGAGGGCGGCGGTGTCCAGCACGTGGTACCCCTTGCGCAGTCGGTCCACGTCCCCGGCCGGGAGCACCGGGATCCGGGTGTGCGTGACCGGGATGCGGTGGGCGAACGGCACGTGGTCTTCGGAGAGTTGCTGTTTGACCCGGGCGATGACGGGGGCGGGGTCGACGGTGACCGGGGCTCCGTGGGCGCCGTCGTCGCGCAGGGCGCGCAGCACCGCGTCGTGCACGGCCCGATTGGCCGCGTCCCAGGCCGTGCGGTACGCCTCGGTGCGGGTGAAGGAACGTGCCGCGTCGTGCACGAAGGGCGCGACCGCCCCGCGCAGCGGGCCGGTGTCGACCTCGCGCCCGGCCTCCCGCATGACGCCGTCCCCGACGGCGTCCGCGACCGCGCGCCGCACGTCCGGGTCGGCGGCGAGCGGCGCCATCGTCCGGACCCAGCGGCCGGTGTCGGTGAGCCCGTGGGCCGCCCAGGACGCGAGCGCCCCGAACGGCACGAGCAGGCACGCGAAGGTGAGCAGAACGGCCGACAGGACGTTCCGCGCTCGTGGGGGCGCCTTCTCGGGTACGGGCGCCCGGTCGCGCTCGGACACCCTTCCAGGCAAGGCGCCCCGGGCCCGGCCCGCGAGCGCGGCTCCCCCGAACGGGTGACCAGGTCCTCGTCAGTCGACGCGCCGACCCGCGGCGTCCTCGTGCGTGTAGGAGCGGTAGAACACCATCACGAAGACACCGGCCCCCACCGCCAGCCCCAGCCCGCTGGAGCTGTACACGGACGCGTCGGTCTGGTTGTAGAGGAAACCGGTCGCGCAGCCCGCGAAGACGAACCAGCTCAGCGCGTGCAGTTCACGGGGCAGTCGTGGGGCCAGCTGCCACACGGCGGCGAACAGCACGGCGAACACCAGCGCCGTGACGAAGCCGAACAGCAGGTTCCAGCCCGTGATGGGCCCGCCGTGACGCTGGTTGGCCGCGGCCCAGAAGCCGTAGATCAGCCCGAGCACGACGGGCAGGGCCACATGCGCGACGGAGTGGGTCCGCGCGCTGAAGACGTCGGGCCTCCGGCGCTGCGTGATCATCTTGCGTGAGGCGGGTGCCGCATGAGCCATGACAGCTCTCCTCTCTGTCCCTGCCCCTGGATCCAGGGCACACCGGCGGGCAGCCCCCGGCAAGTCGGCGGAGCGGTGGGATACGGATGCGGCCGGTGCGGCCCCGTGTTTCGCTGGTGCCGTGAGCCGCCGCCACAGAGGGCACGGCCCGCTCGTCCGGCCCGCCCGGGGCCGGGCGCCGCGACGTCGTGCGGTGTCAGGAGCGGCTGCGGCTGCGGGTGCGGGGACGCACGGCCGTCCTGCCCGCCTTCCCGACGACGACCCGGAAGCGGCGGACGTGCTGCTCTTCGGGCACGAGCCGCCGCTCGCCGTCGGGCCGGGCGGGTGCGCACCCCGGCGGCCGGGGCCGGGCTGCCGCTCGGCTGCCGGGACCTCGGGCCCGGGCCGCCGGAGGCGCGGCGGCGGGTCGCGGGCGACGAGACGCTGCTGCCGGTGACGGACGGCGCGACCGAGGCCCGGGACGGCACCGGGACCTGCTACCCGCTCGCCGACGAGGTGGCCCGGGCCGTCGCCGAGGACCCGGGTACCGCCGAACCGGCCCGCCCGGCCGCCTTCGTACGGGACGGCCCGCCGCGGCACGGCGGCGAACACCTCGCCGACGGCACGACGGTGTTCCCCGTCCGCGGGAGACCCGCGGGCGAAGCCCCCGAAGGCGGACGTTTGCGGTCCTGAGACCCACCTTTGCAGCCGCAGCGGCTACGGTGCTGACGTACGTGATCGACACAGGGGGTGGGGAGATGCCCGGAACCGTGCTGCTGCTGGCGGCCTCGCCGGTGGGCAGGGGGCGCCTGGTGGACGCGGCCTCCGTGCTCCCCGTCCTCGCCGCCGTACCACCCGCGGTGCTGTCCGGCACCGACACCGCGAACGTCGTCGAGCTCGCCGACCCGCTGGAGCCACAGGCCGTCCTCACCCGGCTCCGCGCCGCAGCCGCGGCCCCCGGCCCCCTCACCGTCTACGTCACCGGCCAGCTCCAGCTCGACCGCCGCCAGCGCCTGCCCCACCTCGCGCTGGCCCGCACCACCGCCTCCACCGCCCGCTACACCGCCTTCCCCTGGCACTGGTTCCGGGAGGAACTGCGGCTCAGACCGGCCGGCGCCACCACCCTCCTGCTCGACCTGCACGCCGACGCCGAGACCTGGGAGCTGCTGCGGAGCACCCCGCTGGACTCGGGCCGCGGCAACGCCGTTCACGGTCGCATCGCGCCACCGCCGTCCCGGCGCACCGTTGCGCAACCGGCGTACATGAAGGCCGTCGCGACGATCCTGCGCAGCGGGTTCCGGCCGCCCGTCGAGCAGCTGCACCAGCAGGCGCTGGCCCGGATCGCGCCGGAGAGCCAGGGCACGGACCTGGTGCTGAGCCTGCCCGGCCCCACGGGCGGGGATCCGCATGCCGCCATCACCGCCGCCGTCCAGTCCGGCCGGCACGCCGAAGCCGACGCGCTCGCCGCCCGGCACGAGCAGATCGCCGTCACCGCGCAAGGGCCCGCGTCCGAAGAGGCCCTGCACTGGGCCGAAGTGCGGGCCGACCTGGCGATGTTCGCCGGGGACGCCGCCCGCAGCTGCCGCACCTGGCTGATGATCGCCACCGCCCGCCTGAACGCCGGGCAGGCGCCGGACGCCCCCGCCGTCGAGGCCGCCGTGGACCGGGCGCACCACCAGTGGGGCCAGGTCCGCGACACCGCCCCGGCCCGCGAACTGGGCGCCGCGCTCGCCGCGTTGCGCGGACGGGTGCCCGGGCGGCGCGAAGGAGCGCTGGACCATGTGCAGCGGCAGCTGAGGCAGTTGCAGACCCAGGGCTGAGCCGCGTGCGCCGTGTGCGCGTGGCGTGAAAGGGGCGTGCAATCGCTTTCGCAGGTCACGTCACAGGTCTGCCGCCGGGGCCTGACCCGGTGTCATGATGTCGGGCATGACAGAGGGGGACCAAGTGGCTGTCTTAGGCGTGCGCGTCCGGCTGGGCGCCGGCGCGACCGTGGATGACGTCAGAGCTCTGAAGACGTGGCTGGAGCGCGAAGAGCCGCTGGAGGAGCTGCTCTCCGCGCGGCACCTGCGCATCGAGGAGCAGAGCGGCACGGACGGGACCAGGGGACGGCTCGGGCCCGATCTCGAACTCGTGCTGAAACTCCTCGGCGACGTCGTCACGGTCGCGGCACTGACCGAGTACACCGCCCGCGCGGTGAAGACCTGGACGAACAACCGCCGCAGGCTCCAGGGCGGCGATCCCGATCCGCAGATCCGCCCACTGGACCCCGACGGGGAGTAGGCCGGTGAGCCGCTTCGACCCGCGCGGCAAGGCGAACCGGGCGCTGCTGGCCGGTGTGTCCGAGTACGACCACACGGCACCGGATCCCCAGGGCGTGAACGGTCAGCTCCCGGCCGTGCGGCACAACCGCACAGCACTCGAGGACGCACTGCACCGGGGCGGGGTGTTCGGCACGGGCGAGGTGAGGACCCTGGCCTCGCCGGCCCCGGACGACTTCACGGGGGCGCTGCGCCGCGCCTGCCGCGAGGCCAGAGGGCTGCTGCTGCTCTACTTCGCCGGGCACGCCGTCACCTCCCCCTCCGGCAACGAGCTGCACCTCCAGATGCGCACCGCGCGGGTGCTCTCGGGCCACGGGCTGCCCGGCTCGGTGAGCTTCAGCCAGGTCCTGGGCGAGCTCGCCGAGAGCAACGCCGAGCAGGTGGTCGTGATCCTCGACTGCTGCTACGCGGGCAACGCGGCGGGGATCTGGCACCGCTTCGACGATCCGAAGCGCAAGAAGCACAAGATCCTGCTGCTGATGAGCGTGCAGCCCAACCGCTGCATCCTGGGCGGGGACGCGGACGCGGCGACACCGTTCACCCGCGAACTCACGCGCGTCCTCGACGAGGGCGGCGAGGTGTGGCTCTCCGAGCTGTACACCGCGGTGAAGGAGCGGATGGCCGCCGCGAAGTACAAGGCTGAGGACGACGATCCGCAGCGGCCGCAGGCACTGGCTCCCCCCTGGGACCGGGAAGCGGACGTGCTGCTGGCGGCGGGGCCTGCGGTGCCCCCGCCCCCTCCTCCGGGGACCCCCTGGCTCCTCTGGCTCCGTGGTCTGCCCGCCCGTGCCCGGAAAGCCGGCGCCCGGTCCGGCCGTACCGCGCTGGCGGCGCTGCTCGCGGTGCTCGCCACCGGCGCCGGCGGCTACGGCATCCTGGCTCTGACCGGCGACTCCGGCACCTGCGAGCCGCCCCTGGAACTGCGCGTCCTCACCGACCCCGACCTGGAGCCGGCGATGCGGGCGGCCGCGGACGCCTACGTCACCTCGGCCGCCAACACCACCGGCGAGGGCTGCCGGCGCAGCGGCGCCACCGTCAACAGCGCGGGCGCGGCGGCCGTGGTGACCGCCCTGGGTGAGCGGACCGACGCCTGGCAGAAGCCCCGTGAGGACGACAATCCGCAGCGGGACGTCGGCCCGCAGCCGGACGTGTGGATCCCCGCCACCCGCGCCGACGTCGACCGGGTCACCGCGGCCGCGGCCCAGCAGGACCGCGTCTTCGCCCGGCTGGAGCCGGAGGCCGAGCCGATCGCGTACTCGCCGGTCGTGCTGGCCGTACCGAAGGCACTCGGCGCCGGCCTCGAACCCACCGGACGGTCGCTGTCCCAACTGCACGCCGCCCTCGAACGAGTCGACGGCAAGGCCGAACTGCACCGTCCTGACCCGGTGTTCACCGACTCGGCGCTGCTGGCGACGATGGGACTGTACGGCGGCGGTGCCGACGCGCGCGATGTCGAGCTGAAACTCGCCCGGGTCGGGCGGCCCGAGCCCTCGGCCGTGCGCCTGCTGTGCGCGCTGCCCGGCGACGACACCGTGGACGACCGCGGCGCGGCGCTGGTCCCGGAGTTCCTGCTGAAGAGCGGCATCGGCTGCCACCCGGCCACCCGCGCCCCGCGCGTCGCCGTCTACCCCGACGACGTGCCCGGCCTGGAACCGGCGTTCGTGCGCGTGCGCTGGGAGGACGGCGACCGGGACGCCGAGGCGCGGGACGACGCGGTGGACCGCTTCCGCACCTGGCTGGCCGGGAAGGGCGGCCGGACGGTGCTCGGCGAGCACGGCTTCAGGTCCGCGACCGGTGAGCGAGCCCTGCTCGACACGACCTCGGCTCCCGAGGGCCTCACCGAGTCCGTCCGCCCGGCCGAGCCGGCCGACCGCTCGGAGATGGGACGGGCGCTGGAGCGCTACGGCAACGCGCACGGACCCGGCCGGGTGCTGTTCCTCCTCGACAGCTCCGGCTCGATGGCGGGCCGGTGGGACGGCTCCAGCGGCGGCCCGGGCATCCTCAAGCAGACCCTGCCCGGCCTCGGCGGGGAGGACGAGTACGGGGTGTGGGCGGTGCACGGCACCGGTGGCCGCACGCACACCCCCTTGCTGGAATTCGGCACGCACGAGCGCTCCGAGGCCGAACACGCCCTGGACACCGCCGAGGTGCGGGACGCGGAGGCCGATCCGCGCGGCGCCCTGCTGGACGCCCTGGCCTTCATGCGGGAGCGGGGCACCGGCGACGACCGGCCGCAGCTGATCGTGTACCTCACCGACGGCGAGGACGACGGCCGCCTGGCCGGCAAGGCCCTCGACGAGGTCCTCGGCCGCGCCGGTGGCGCGGGCGTCCCGGTGGCCATGGTGTCCCTGAGCAGCTCGGGCTGCGACCAGGGCCGCCCCGCCACGCGCATCGCCGAGGCCGGCCGGGGCCGCTGCCTGGACATCGGGGACGACCTCGTGCCCGCCCTGCACGACGAGGTCGCCCGCACCGGAACGGGGGAGGAATGATGGCTCGCCGCCTGACCGCCGCCGCACTGTCACTGCTGTCCCTGCTCGCGCTCACCTCCTGCACCGGCACGGACGCGCCGGAGGAGCCGCAGGGCGCCGCCGACCCGCCCCGGATCGTGGTGGCCAGCGGCCAGGACGTCACCGGCAAGAACGGCATCCGCCAGCAGCTCATCGACGCCTGGAACGCCAAGGAGGGCGAACACGGCTACCGGGCCAGCCTGGTGGAACTCCCCGGCTCCGCCGACCAGCAGCGCAGCCAGCTGCTCGGCGCGCTCCAGTCCGGCGGCGCCGAGTACGACGTGGTGAACCTGGACGTGACCTGGATCCCGGAGTTCGCCGCCGCCGGCCTGATCCGCCCGCTGAACGGCGCGGCGGTGAAGCAGCCCGGCGACATCATCCCGTCCGTGGACAGCACGTCGTTCTGGGACGGCGAGCGGTACGCGGTCCCCTTCAACAGCGACGTGGGCCTGCTGTACTACCGCAAGGACCACCTGCGCGAGGCCGGTGCCGCCCGGACCGCACTGGGCCGCAGCGTGACCTGGGACGACCTGCGGGAGCTGATCGGCGCCGTCAACGACCGGGCGGATCCCAGGGGGTACGAGGACGGGTGGACCACGCAGCTCGCCGCCTACGAGGGCCGTACGGTGAACGCGATCGAGGCGTTCGCCTCGGCCGTCCCGGACTTCGCGCTGACCGACGAGAACGGCCGGTACGCCGCCGACGAGGCGCAGCTGACGGCCGGCGTGACCGAACTCCGGGAGCGCACGGCGCCGCCGTACATGCTCGGGGAGGCGTCCGGGTCGCGCGAGGCCGAATCGCTCAGCGCCTTCGCGGAGGGCCGCACGACCTTCCTGCGGCACTGGCCGTACGTCTACCCGGCCCTGTACGAGACGTTCAAGGGGGAGCTCGGGGTGACCCGGCTGCCCGGCAAGGCCGTGCTCGGCGGGCAGAACCTGGCCGTCACCTCGTCGACGTCCGAGCAGCGGGCCGCCAAGGCCGCCGAGCTGATCGCGTTCCTGACCGACCCGGACAGCGAACGCTGCCTGCTGCGCGCCGGGTTCGCCGCGACGCGCACGTCCGCCTACCAGGCTCCCGGCAGCATCCCGGAGTGCCGGCACGCCTCCGCGTACTCCGGGAGCGCCTCGGCCTCCCCCACCGGCGAGAGCGCCGAGCTCAAGGCCCCCGACCGGCTCGGCGACGGTGTCAGCTACTCCCGGCACATCCTGCTGCCCGCCCTGAGCGAGGCCGTACAGCGCCCTCGCACACCCCTGTACGGCGCCGTCACCCAGACCCTCATCACCGAACTGGACGCCCTGTGCGGTCCCCGGCCGGCGGGCGCGCCCCGGCCCGGTGCCGCGCAGGTGGCGAAAAGCCTCGACGAGGCGTTGAGCAGCGTTTTACCCGGTTGACCCCGTTGACCCGGTTGACCGGTTGAATTTCCTCCCGGTGATGTTCACACTACCTCCATTACGAAGGCGAATTTCCTCCACAACCGCCTTCGCCATGAACCGGCGCACTGTGCGGCGTCGGAGCGCAGGCCGCGCAGGCGGCCCCCGCGCAGCCGGACGTGCGCGCCGGGGCGGACGAGGGACGGCCAACAGGGACTGACCGGCCGTCGCGGACCGGGCCATGGAGAACGGCTGCTGTTCTCCATGGCGCTGGTCGTGGTGAGCCTGCTGTGGGTCACCCAGGACATGGCGACGTGGGCGACGGCGGTATGCGCGGCCGGCGCGGCCGGCGGAGCGGTGGGGGTGTGCTATTTCGGCTGGCGCTACCTCCGCTCGCGCGGGGACGCGGCCTAGCCGCTCCGCGCGTCACCACGCCGCGTCCGCCCTCGGCGAGTTCGTCCACACCTGTGGATGGAGCCGGCGGGTGCGCTCTCGTGTCCGTGACCTCCCCGCGCACCCGCAGCCGTCGGCCGACCGCACGCCATGTCCCGGTGCTCAGCGGGAGTCGGCGACCGTCCGCTGCTCGTGCTGCGGGGTCTCCGCTCTCGCCGGCCCCGCGTTCCCCGCGATCAGCAGGGTCGCCACGGCGACAAGCGCGGCGGTGACGCCTCGGGCGTACCGCTCGGCGGTGCGTGTGCGTTCCAGCACGGCGACCTCGCAACTGGGGCGGCGACTACGGCGGCAACGTATTAAGCGGGTTCGATAATTCGGCTTAACACTCCGTTTAACCTAGGGGCAGTTCACAGTGAACTGCAAGAGGGCTAAGGGGAGTTGCCGTGGGGGAGCGTGACGACCCGGGGGTCATCGGGCGCCGGGTGCAGCGGTTGCGTGTCGAACGGGGACTGACACAAAGGCAGTTGGCGGAACCCGTGTACACACCGGCGTACATCTCCACCCTGGAGTCGGGCCGGGTGCGGCCCTCCGACGACGCCCTGCGGCATCTCGCGGAGCGGCTCGGCGTCGCCTTCGAGGAACTCGCCGGTGGGCGCTCCGCCCGGCTCGTCACCGGGCTGCGGCTGCGGCTGACCGAGGCGCAGCGGACCCTCGCCATCGGCGAGACGGAGGCGGCGGCCGAGCAGTACGCCGAGCTGCTCGTCGAGGCCGAGACGCACGCCCTGGCAGCCGAGCAGTCCGCCGCGCTGCTCGGGCTCGGCGAGTGCGCCCTGGAGACCGGCGAGCTCGTGGCCGGCCGGCAGTACTTCGAGCGGGCAGAGGAGTGTCTGGCCGGCGCGCCGCTGCCCGCCCGGGTCCCGGCCCTGCGCGGCCGGGCCGTGGCGCACTACCTCGCCGGTGAACTCCGGTACGCCGTCTACCTGCTGGAGACCGCCCTCGACGAACTGAACCGCGGCGGCCTGCACGACCCGGACGCCCTGCTGCTGCTCTACGCCAGTGCCATCGGCCCCTACATGGACATGGGCGCGCAGGCCCGGGCCGCCCAGGCGGCCGAGTTCGCCCTGGCGCTCGCCCCGCAGTCCGGCGATCCCGCCCTGGTCGCCCGCATGCACCGGTCCGTCGCCCGCACCCTGGTCGCCGAGGGCCGCCTCGCCGAGGCCGACGCCTCCCTGGCCAAGGCCGCCGAGCTGTACCGGGGACTGCAGATCCGCACGGAACTCGCCAACTGCCATTGGATGCGCGGCTACGTCTACGCCCAGGACGGCCGGCTGGAACGCGCCGAGGAGGAGCTGCGGCAGGCCCTCGGCATGCTGTCGGCCAAGCGCGCCGCCCTCTACAGCAGCCAGGTCACCGTCGAACTGGCCGACGTGCTCCACCGGCGCGGCAGGTCCGACGAGGCGGCGGCCCTGCTGCACGACGTCCTCGGGCACCTGTCCCCCGAGCGCGGCGCCGTCCACTCCGCCGCCGCGCACCGGCTGCTCGGCATCATCGCCGAGGACGCCCGCCGCACGGAGGACGCCGAGGAGCACTACGTCCGCGCCCTGAGTCTGCTGGAGCGTGCCGGCGCCGCCGGTGACCTTGCCGACCTGTGCCGGCTGCTCGGGGACCTGCTGCGGCGCACCGGCCGCGTGGAGGCGGCCCTGGACGCCTACCGGACGGGCCTCGGGCACCGTACGGCCCCCGGCACCACCACCCTCGGGCCCGCGCCCGCACAGCCTCCCCTGTAAGGAGGGTCTCGCACAGTCGTACGGGTTAGCCTCCTCGCGGGAAAGCGAACGACCGGGGCGGGGCACGTGGAGAACCAACGGACGGTGGCCGACGGCATACGGCTGGGCCTGCGGGCCCTGGTGTACGCCGTTCTCGGGGGCGCCGCGCTGATCACCGTCGTGACGGTGGCGTCGGTGCTCGGGCCCATGCTCGCGCTCGACCTCTACACCCCGCCGGTCGCGGCCTGGTGGACGGTGTTCACCGCGATCACCGTCCAGGGCGTGCCGTTCCTGCTGCTGGGCACCGTCGTGTCGGCGGCGATCGGGGCGTTCGTGCCCGAGCGGGTGTTCCAGCGGCTGCTTCCGCGCCGTACGGTGCTCGCCGTGCCGGTCGCAGGGGCGGCGGGGGTCGTGCTTCCCGGCTGCGAGTGCGCGTCCGTGCCGGTGGCCGGGAGCCTCATGCGGCGGGGGGTCGCACCCGCGGCAGCGCTCGCCTTCCTGCTGTCGGCGCCCGCGATCAACCCCGTCGTCCTGGTGGCGACCTCGATCGCCTTCCCCGGCCGGCCGGAGATGGTCCTCGGCCGGCTGCTCGCCTCGCTCGGCACGGCCGTGGTGATGGGCTGGCTGTGGGTGCGGTTCGGGCGGGAGGAGTGGCTGCGGCTGCCGAAGCGGAGCGGCGGGCGGACGCCGGGTGGCGGCCCGCGCGCCTTCGTCTCCGGGCTCCAGCACGACTTCCTGCACGCGGGCGGGTTCCTCGTCCTCGGAGCGGCGGCCGCTGCGACGTTCGACATCGTCGTGCCGCCGTGGCTGCTGGAGGTGTTCACCGGGTCGGCCTGGCTGCCCGTGCTGCTGCTCGCCGTGCTGGCGGTCGTGCTGTGCGTGTGCAGTGAGGCCGACGCGTTCGTGGCGGCGTCGCTGAGCGGCTTCTCCCCGACCGCGCGGCTGGCGTTCATGGTGGTCGGGCCGATGGTCGACCTGAAGCTGATCGCGCTGCAGACGGGCACGTTCGGCAGGGCCTTCGCGGTGCGGTTCTCGGCGGCGACCTGGGTCGTGGCCGTGACGAGCAGCGTCCTGGTGGGGTGGTGGCTGCTGTGAGGCGTTACGGACCGGCCGTGCTGCTCGCGCTCGTGGGCGCGGCGATCCTGCGGGTGTCGCTCTTCAGCGAGCTGTATCTGCGGTACGTACAGGCGGGACTGCGGCCGTACCTGGTGGTGTCCGGGGTGGTGCTGGTGCTGCTGGGCGTGGCGGTGGCGGTGGTGACACGCGGAGCCGCCCACCACGAGGCTGGAAACGAGCCCGAGTACGAGCCCGAGCCCGAGCCCGAGTACGAGCCCGAGCACGAAGCGGCTGACGACAGCGGCCACGCAGGGCACAGCCACGGCCCCGGCGGCCCACGCGTCGCCTGGTTTCTCACGCTCCCCGCCCTCGCCCTCCTGCTGTTCCCGCCACCCGCCCTCGGCTCCTACAGCGCGGGGCGCGAGGCGGCCCAGCGCGCCGCCCAGGGCGTCGGCACCTTCCCGGCCCTGCCGTCCGGGAACCCGCTCGACCTCACCCTCGGAGAGTTCGGCTCCCGGGCCGTCTACGACAGCGGCCGGTCCCTGCAGGGCCGTACGGTCCGGCTCACCGGCTTCGTCACCCGTGGCGGCGACGGCACCTGGTACGTCACACGCCTCCTCGTCTCCTGCTGCGCCGCCGACGCCACGGCCGCCAAGGCCGAGGTACGCGGTGCGCAGCCCCCGCCGGTCGACACGTGGGTGACGGTCACCGGCACGTGGCACCCCGAGGGCGAGCTCGGCTCGGACGCCGCCTGGCCACCGGTCATCGACGCCACGTCCGTACGCCCCGTGCCGCAGCCGGCCAACCCGTACGAGAAGCGCTGAGGACGAAACCCCCGGTGACGGCCCCGCTCAGGGGTTTTGCACCGCCGGCAACGGGTAGTCGGGGCACCATTCCGGGAGGCCCGGAGTGATCCGGGCGGGTGCCGGGCCGATGCGCGGCGGGCGGCGGACCCGGGCGAGGGCGCGTGATGCCGCCTGTGGCCGGGCGGATCGCCGCGCGGGCGCACCGGTCACCGTGCGGCCGGCCGCGCGGCCTCCCCGCGGCAGTGGTCGCCCGGCGACCGCCCCGCGGTGGTGGCCGCACGACGGCCGCCCTCGCCAGCGGCCCGCCTGGGACACGGCAAACGGCGCAAGCCGCGGTGATCGAAGGAGGCGGTGGTCGTGCGGCCCAGGGATGATCCCCGAGGCGCCCCCGACGGCGACCCGGGGCCCGGCCGCACCGGAGGCGGTGGTCCGGACCCGGACGGAGTCCTGGCCGCCGACGTGATCGCCAGGGGCGTGCGGGGCGCCGAGCCCGGAGAGGTGCCGGGGCGGCTGTGCGAGGCGGCGGTGGAACTGCTGCCGGTGATCGGCGCGAGCGTGTCGTTGCGCAGCGGGGGCATGCCCGTGCAGCTGAGCGCGAGCAGCGCGCAGGCCGCGCACCTGGCGCAGATCCAGGCGACGCTCGGCGACGGCCCCTGCCAGAGCGCGCTGGAGGACGGCGCTCCCGTGCTCGCCTGCGACCTGACCGCGGGCCGTGACGCGGGACGCTGGCCGGTCTTCGCCCAGCAGGCGACGGCGGCCGGGGTACGGGCGGTGTACGCGGTGCCGCTGGGCAGCGGCGCGGTGTGCGTGGGCACGCTCGACCTGTACCGCGACCGGCCGGGTGGGCTCACCGGCCGTCAGCTGCACGTGGCCCGGATCGTGGCCGGTGTGATGACCGTGGCCCTGATGGCACTGCCGCACGGCGACGAGCCCGAGACGCAGGACGGCGAGGACTGGCTGAGCGGCCTGGCCACCGACCACGACGAGGTCTACCAGGCCGTCGGCATGATCATGGCGCAGCTCGGCGTGGCCGCGGACGACGCGCTCGCGCGGCTGCGGGCGGACGCCTTCGCGCGCGGGCGTACGGCCCTGGACGCAGCGCGGGACGTGATCGCCCACCGCACGCGTTTCGACCGGTACTGACTCCCCGGGCCGGGGCGTCAGATCTGTGCCCTGCCCTGCTTCCTGATATCGGCCAGGCGCTGTGTCCCGATCTGCACGGCCTGCTGGGTGACCTCCGCGTACACCTCGTCGAGGCCGGCGTTGGTGAGGGTGATCGTCTCCTCGCCGACGCGGACGGCGGCGAGGTCCATGGTGAGGTACGTCAGCTCCCCCTCCTCCGTCTCGCCGGCCAGCGTGACCCGCAGGGCCTGCCGGGCGTCCCCCACCGGCGGCAGCGGAAGGTCGCGGACCTCGACGCCCTGGACGCCG
Organism: Streptomyces sp. NPDC057424; assembly: GCF_042803315.1. NCBI lineage: Bacteria > Bacillati > Actinomycetota > Actinomycetes > Kitasatosporales > Streptomycetaceae > Streptomyces > Streptomyces sp. NPDC057424. The sequence goes on along the minus strand of NZ_JBHVCP010000004.1, from coordinate 6,562 downwards.
CCACGGGTGGTCGCGGCCATGAACTGGCCGCATCTGCCGGGCAGCGACTTCATCCAGTCCAGTGTGCGGTCCACGTCCGCCGGGGGATGGGCGGCGACCCGGTAGCGCAGCTGGGCGTCGGTGTCGCCGTCGTCGAGCGCGGACGTCGCCTGCGGGCCCTTCGGGGCGCCGAACGGCTCCTCGGTGTAGAGGGCGTCCAGCAGCCGCTGGCAGTCCCGGTCCTCCGTGGTGGCCTTGAGCAGCCCGTCCCGCCAGGTCCGCGCGCCCCGGGTGGGCCCCCACGGCTCCCCCAGGTCGGCCTCGGTGACCAGCGCCGCCTGGGCCTGCGCCTCGGTGAGGGCGGCTCCGGAACCGGCGGGCTGCTCGACGGCGGGGGACGCGCCGGACGCGGACGCGGAGGCGGACGCGGAGAACCACCGGGGCCTGGGCTCGTCCTCGACGGAGCAGCCGGCCGTGGCCAGCAGGGCGGTCACGGACAGCGCGGAGGCGAGGAGGGCACGGGTGGCCGGGGGGTGCGTCATCGGGGTGCCTCCTGCAGGGGGCTCATGGAGGCGCCTCCGGGCGGGGCGGTCTCTCCAAGATCGGGTGGTGCTCTTACGGCACCACCGCGACCGCCCGCCCACCAGCGATACGGGCCGTCCGGGTGAGCGGACCGGCAGACGCACCGCCACCCCGTGCGAAAACCCCTCGCCCCGCCCCGGCCCCCCTGTTACGGTCGCGCCCATGCAGCGCGCCCAGTCGTACCCGTCCGCCACGACGACGCCGGAGAGTGTCCCGGCGCGCTGACAGCTGACCCAAGAGGTCCGAAGCCCCGGGGCGAGTGCCCCGGGGCTTCGTCGCGTGGTGCTCGCCTCCCCACCGCGAGGAGTCACCATGCACGACCACCGCCGACTCGGCCGTGAACTGGACCTGTTCGACACCGATCCGCTGATGGGCGCCGGGCTGCCGTACTGGCTGCCCGACGGCGCGCTCGTGCGGCACACCCTGGAGGAGTACATCCGCGACGCGGAACGGCGGGCCGGCTACCGGCACGTGTACTCGCCGGTCCTCGGTAAACGCGAGCTGTACGAGATCTCCGGGCACTGGGACCACTACGGCGACGACATGTTCCCGCCGATGGACGTGGGCGCCGAGCAGGTCCTGCTGCGCCCCAGCCTCTGCCCCCACCACGCCCTGATCTACCGCTCCCGCTCCCACAGCTACCGAGAGCTGCCCCTGAGAATGGCCGAGTTGGGCGGCATGTACCGCTCGGAGCTGTCCGGCGTCCTCGGCGGCCTGACCCGGGTACGGGCCATCACCCTCAACGACGCGCACATCTTCTGCACCCTGGAGCAGGCCGTGGAGGAGGCCCGTGCCGCGCTGGAGCTGATCGGCCGCGCCTACGCGGACCTGGGCATCCGCGCGGCCCGCTACCGGCTGTCCCTGCCCGGCGAGGGCGGCAAGTACGTGGCCGACCCGGAGCTGTGGCGGCGCGCCACCGCCCTGCTCCGGGAGGTCCTGGACGGCTCCGGCATCCCGTACGAGGCGGCCGGGGGCGAGGCGGCCTTCTACGGCCCCAAGATCGACGTGCAGATCACCGACCCGGCAGGCCGTGAGGCCACCCTCTCCACCGTGCAGATCGACTTCCACCAGCCCGAGCGCTTCGACCTGCACTACATCGGCCCCGACGGGGCGAAACACCGCCCGGTCATGGTGCACCGCAGCATCATCGGCAGCGTGGAGCGTGCGGTCGCCCACCTCCTCGAGGAGCACGGCGGTGCCTTCCCGCCGTGGCTGGCGCCGGTACAGCTGGTGGTCCTGCCGGTGGGGGAGGAGCAGTTCGAGGCGGCCCACGCCCTGGCCGGACGTGCCCGGGAGCTCGGGCTGCGCGCCGAGGTCACCGGGCCCGGGCAGGGCACCCTCGCGGCCCGTATCCGCGCGGCCCGGCTGGTGCCGTACCAGGCGGTGATCGGCGGGCGGGAGGCCGCCGCCGGTCTCGTGGCACCCCGCCTGCGCGACGGCCGCCGCCCGGAGGTCCTGCCCGGGGCCGAGCTGCTGTGCCGCATCGGCGACCGCGTGGCGGCCCGCGGTACCGCGCTGTGGGACCCGTCGTAGAAACGGGTTCACCACGGACCGGGAACGACGGGGCGGCGGGGCCGGAGCCGTCGCCGCGTCCGTTCGCGTGGCCGGACGGAGCGCGATGTCACGGTGATACGCCGGTCGCGACGCGGGCGGGGAGCCCGGAGCGGCCCGCCGCCCACGTCGTAAGGTCGCTGCTACGGAGCTGTCCCGCGTGCCCCTGGAAGGAGTCCCCGCCGTGACGGACGGTCAGCGCATCCCGGTGATCATCGACTGCGACACCGGCGTCGACGACGCCCTCGCCCTGTTGTTCGCCGTGCGGCACCCGGCGCTCGACGTGCGGGCGATCACCTGCGTGGCGGGGAACACGGACGTGGACGGCGTCGTCCGCAACACGCTGACGGTGCTGGAGCAGGCGGGCGCCCCGCACATCCCCGTCGCCAGGGGCGCCGAGCGGCCGCTGATCGAGGCTCCCCGCTCGGCGCAGCACGTGCACGGGCGCGACGGCATGGGGGACCTGGGCCTGCCGGAACCGGCGCGCGGGCCCGCCGACGTCGACGCGGTGACGCTGCTGCGGCGCGAGATCCTCGCCTCCGCGCGCCCGGTCACCCTCGTCCCCACAGCCCCCCTCACCAACATCGCGCTGCTCCTGCGCACGCATCCGGAGGTGGTCCGCAACATCGAGCGGATCGTCTTCATGGGCGGCGCGGCGGCCGTCGGGAACGCCACGCCCGTCGCGGAGTTCAACGTCTGGCACGACCCGGAGGCGGCCGCGATCCTGCTCACCGCCGGGGTGCCGATCACGATGTACGGGCTGGACGTGTTCACGCGGGTCGTGGTCCCCGCCGCGGATGTGCGCAGGCTGCGCGCGAGCGGCGATCCGGGGGCGCGGCTGGCCGGGGAACTGCTCGCCCACCGTCCGGCCCGTCCGGACAGCCGCCCGGACGACCCCTCGGAGACGGCCGGCGGCCTCGGTGACGCGGGTGCGGTGTGCGCGGTCGTCGACCCCGAGGGCCTGACGACCCACCGCCTCCCGGTGGACGTCTCACTCGCCCCGGGTCCCACGCGCGGCATGACGATCGTGGACCGCCGCCCCCGGCCCGGTGAGGCGGAACTTCACGAGGGCACGCGTGAACAGCCCTTGGTCGACGTGGGGCTGGATGTGGACGTGGAGCGCTACGTGAAGCTGTACCTGGCGACGGTCGAAGCATGAGAACGCCCGGGGTGCTGTCGCCGCCGGACGACAGCACCCCGGGCATCCGCAGGTTCTCGCGTCCTACGCGCTGCGCCTGGCCGCGCGGCGGCGGGTCGCGACGACGAGGGCCGCGCCGCCCGCGAGCAGGGCGGCCGCGCCGAGGGCGATCGGGCCGGTGCTGCTGTTGGCGCCGGTCTCGGCGAGGTCCCCGCCACCACCGTTCGGCCGGGGAGCGGCGGGCGTCGACTCGGAGGCGCTCGGGGTGGGCGTGTCCGTGCCGGAGGACGGCGGCGTCGAGGGCTCGGCCGGCTCGGAGGGAGACGCCGGGGGCGTCGTGTCCTCGGCCGGCTCGGACGGGCTGGCGGGCGGGGTGGAGGCGGGCGGCTCCTCCTCCGCGGGCGGCGGGGTCGTGCAGTCCTTCGTGCCGCCGTTCCAGGCCGCGATCAGCTTGTCCTTGATGACGGGGCGGTCCGGACCCTTGGGCAGCTCGCCGTGCTCGAAGCCGTCCTTGGCGTCGAGCCGGCCGTCGAACTTCACCGCGCCGCGGTAGAGGTCGATCTGCCCGAAGCAGCCCCTGTCCGGGATGGCGATGTCGAGCGACTCGGTGCCGCCCGGCTTGACCGTCACCGTGTCGAAGTCGACGAACACCTGCTCGCCGGAGGTCGCGAACGTCGCGCCGTGCGCGAGGTAGGAGGCGAGGGAGGCCGTGCAGGTGGTCGCGTCGCCGGCGGCGCGGACCTTGATGTGGACCTTGCCGTCCTCGGTCGGCTTCAGGTTCTGGTCGTCGACCTTGACGGAGTCGTGGAAGTTCGTGCCGTCGAGCGAGAACTGGCAGCGGTCGGTCCCGGTCTCCGTGCCCGCGCCCGTCCCGGGCTTGTAGCTGCCGCCGGACGACCAGCCGTCCCCACCGGGCGTACCGGTGGCGAACGCGGTCGTGGCGGAGGCGGCGCAGAGGGCGAGGGCCGCGGCGCCCGTCCCCAGCAGGCGTCGCGCGGTGACACGTCTCGCTATGGACATGCGGATCCCATTTCTTGGCGTGTGCCGGACCCGGGTGACGGCATGCGGGCGGCGCGCGGCTGCCGGGGCCGTACCGGGGGGTGAGTGGTCTGAGAAGCACTGGGCTCATTGGTCACATGCGCCTCAGTGGCACCCATCGTGGCGGCGCCGCAGCACGCTGTCAACCTGCGGTAATACAAAGCAAGTTGCGCTGTCATCACGCTTTCGTCACAGCAGGAATGGATCACTCCGATCAATGCGATGGTTCCTTTTTCCGGCATTATGGACAGATTCAGTGCTGTCGCCCGTATGCCTGTGAAGGAGACCGCGTGACCGATCGCTCGATCCTCGACCTGTCGTCCCGCGACCCCGACTGGTGGCGCCAGGCCGTCGTCTACCAGATCTACCCCCGCAGCTTCGCCGACGCCGACGGGGACGGACTCGGCGACCTGCGCGGCATCACCCGCCGCCTCACCCATCTCGCCGCCCTGGGCGTGGACGCCCTGTGGCTGAGCCCCTTCTACCCGTCCGAGCTCGCCGACGGCGGCTACGACGTCGCCGACCCCCGGGGCGTCGACCCGCGCCTGGGCACCCTCGACGACTTCGACGCCCTGGCCGCCGAGGCCCACCGGATCGGCCTGAAGGTCATCGTCGACATCGTGCCCAACCACTCCTCGCACCGGCACGCGTGGTTCCAGGAGGCCCTGTACGCGGGGCCCGGCTCGGCGGCCCGCGACCGCTACGTCTTCCGCGACGGCCGCGGCGAGCACGGCGAACTCCCGCCCACCGACTGGCAGTCCGTCTTCGGTGGCAGCGCGTGGCAGCGGGTGCCCGACGGCCAGTGGTACCTGCACCTGTTCGCTCCCGAGCAGCCCGACCTCAACTGGGAGAACCCGGAGGTCCGCGCCGACCACCGCGCCACCCTGCGCTTCTGGTCCGACCGCGGGGTCGACGGCTTCCGCGTCGACGTCGCCCACGCCCTCGTCAAGGACCTGAGCGAACCCCTGCGCGACCTCGGCGCCCCCGAGCTGAGCGGCGAGGAGGCACTCGCCGCGATGCCGCCCGGCACGCACCCCTTCTACGACCGTGACGACGTGCACGAGATCTACCGCGACTGGCGCAAGATCCTCGACGCCTACCGCCCGCCCCGCATGGCCGTCGCCGAGGCGTGGGTGCCCGGCGCCCGGCGCGTGCTGTACGCCCACCCGGACGGGCTGGGCCAGGCCTTCAACTTCGAGTATCTGCAGGCCGGCTGGGACGCGGCAGAGCTGAGGCAGGTGATCACCGACTCGCTCGCCACCGCCCGGGCGGCGGGCGCCTCGGCCACCTGGGTGCTCTCCAACCACGACGTGATCCGCCACACCTCCCGCCTGATGCTGCCGCCGGACACCGACCTCAACGCCTGGCTGCTCTCCGGCGGCCACGCCCCGGCCGTCGACGAGGCGGCCGGGCTGCGCCGGGCCCGGGCGGCCACCCTGCTGATGCTGGCGCTGCCCGGCTCGGCGTACGTCTACCAGGGTGAGGAACTCGGCCTGCCCGAGGTCGCCGACCTGCCCACCGAGGTGCTCCAGGACCCGACCTGGGAGCAGACCGGTCACGTCCGCAAGGGCCGCGACGGCTGCCGGGTGCCGCTGCCGTGGACGACGGGCGGACCGTCGTACGGCTTCGGGCCCGGCGGCGCGTGGCTGCCGCAGCCGCCCGGCTTCGCCGACTACGCCGTCGAGGCGCAGGACGGCGCCGAGGGCTCCACCCTGGAGCTGTACCGCAGGGCCCTGCGGCTGCGCCGCAAACTCCTCGACGGTGAGGAACTGACCTGGGCGGCGCACCCCCCGGACGGCGTGCTCCGGTTCGACCGCTGCGAGGGCTGGCGCTGCGTCACGAACCTGTCCGGCGCGCCGGTCGAGCTGCCGGCCGGTGAGGTCCTGCTGGCCAGCGCCCCCCTGGAGGACGGCCGGCTCGGCCCGGACACGACGGTGTGGCTCGGGCGTTAGGTGTATTGATCACGAGCGTTGTTAACGCGGGGTCGGACTTGATCATGGCGAAGGCCCCCGTGTGTGGTGGAGGTGTCGAATCTTCACCGCACGGAGGCCTTCGTGTCCCACCGTAATGCCCGCCTGACCGTTCACGGCAGGCGGCTGCTGGTCGAGCGTGTCCGCTCCGGCCGTCCCGTCGCCCATGTCGCCGCCGAGATGGGCATCTCCCGTCCCACAGCCCACAAGTGGATCCGGCGCTGGCGGTCCGAGGGCGAGAGCGGACTTATCGACCGTTCCAGCCGCCCCCGCAGGACACCGCACCGGACCACAGCCTCCACCG
>NZ_JBHVCP010000003.1:86028-279249 GCF_042803315.1 Streptomyces sp. NPDC057424 | reverse complement strand
GGCCCGGCGCGCGGTGGCCGGCGGCCCCGTGGCGGTGGGGCTGCCGGCCGCCCCCGAGGCCGACGCGGCCTAGCCACACCAACTTCGGCTCCCCGGGGTCCCGCCCCCCCGGGCCCACGGCCGGGTCGTAGGCGCCGTCCGCTCCGTAGCGGCCGGCGGCCTCGTCGTTTGTCTCGGCCTCGTCGCGCTCGGCGTGTGCCTGAGCGGCAGTGTCCCAACGCCCGTACCAGAAGGCCCAGATGAGGGGATCGAAGTCGGCGGGGTTCGCGAGCCAGGCCTCGAACGCCGGGAAGGCCTTCGGGAACCAGGGCTCGTCCTGACGCTGCCGGGCCGCGGCCAGCCGGTCCTGCGCGGTCGCCGGTATTCCCAGGGCCCACGGAGTGGCGGTGACCAGCGCCAGCCGTCCCACCCGCTCCGGATACCGGGCCGCATACAGCATGGCGAGACTGCCGCCCGCCGAGTGCGCGAGCACATCCACCCGCTCCAGTCCCAGACGGAGCCGCAACGCCTCGACATCGTCCACGAGCCGGTCACAGCGGTACGTCCCCGGATCCGCCGGCAGTTCGGACTCCCCCGTGCCGCGCAGGTCGAGGAGCACCAACTGCCGGTGGGCGTCCAGTCCGCCCAGGTTCCCCAGGTAGGCGGAGGCCCTCATGGGGCCGCCGGGCAGCACGACGAGCGGCTTGCCCTCGCCGCGTGTGTGGAAGGTGAGTCGGGTCCCGTCCGGGGCGCTGAAGATCGGCATGCCGTCGATCCTGACGTCCGGGGCCGGTCCGGCACAACCGGCTTCTCCGGCCCGTGCGCGCTACCCGTTCCCGAGGTCGTTCCGCAGCTCCCGCTTGAGGATCTTCCCGCTGGCGTTGCGCGGCAGGCTCTCCACGAACACCACCCGCTTCGGCGCCTTGAAGGGGGTGAGCTGCTCGCGGACGTGGTCGATCAGTTCCGCCTCCGAGACCTCGCCGCGCGGGACGACCACGGCCGTGACCGCCTCGATCCAGCGCTCGTCCGGAAGGCCCACGACCGCGGCCTCGGCGACGCCGGGGTGGGTGTACAGCGCGTCCTCGACCTGGCGTGAGGCGATGACGACGCCACCGGAGTTGATGACGTCCTTCACCCGGTCGACGATCGTGTAGTAGCCGTGCGCGTCCCGTACCGCGAGGTCGCCGGAGCGGAACCAGCCGTCGCGGAAGGCCTCGGCGGTCTCCTCGGGCTTGTCCCAGTAGCCCTCGCACAGTTGCGGGGAGCGGTAGACGATCTCGCCCGGCGTTCCGTCGGGGACGTCCTTGCCGTCCTCGTCGACCACGCGCGCGTCGACGAACAGCACGGGCCGGCCGCAGGAGTCCATGCGGCCCCTGTGCTCGTCGGGCGCGAGCACCGTGGCCAGGGGGCCGATCTCGCTCTGGCCGAAGCAGTTGTAGAAGGCCAGGCCCGGCAGGCGCTCCCGGAGCCGTTCGAGTACGGGGACCGGCATGATCGACGCGCCGTAGTAGGCCTTGCGCAGACCGCTCAGATCCCGGGTGGCGAAGTCGGGGCGGCCGGACAGGGCGATCCAGACGGTGGGCGGCGCGAACAGGCTGTCCGCGCGGCCCGCTTCGATCAGGTCGAAGAGCCGGTCGCCGTCGGGTGCGTCGAGGATGATGTTCGTCGCGCCGACGGTGAGGCAGGGCAGCAGGAAGACGTGCATCTGGGCCGAGTGGTACAGCGGCAGGGAGTGCACGGGGCGGTCGCCCGCGCTGAGGTCGAGGGCGGTGATCGCGCTCAGGTACTCGTGCACCAGCGCCCGGTGCGTCATCATCGCGCCCTTGGGCAGGGCGGTCGTCCCGGAGGTGTACAGCAGTTGCACGAGATCCTCGGCGCGCGGCTCGGGGCCGTCGTACGCGGGTGTCTCGGGCAGCCGTGCGAGCAGCGAGTCGTCGGCGTCACGCAGGGGCAACGTCCGCACGCCGTGCGGTAGTCGCCCTGCGAGATCCGGGTCGGCGAGGACCAGGGAGCTGCCGGACTGGCGGACGATGTAGGCGAGGTCGTCGCCGGTCAGGTTCTGGTTGACGGGTACGTGCACGAGGCCGGCCCGGGCGCAGGCCAGGAAGGTGATCAGGTAGGCGTCGGAGTTGTGGCCGTAGGCGCCGACCCGGTCCCCGGGGGTCAGTCCCTGGCCGAGGAGCACGCTCGCCGCGCGGGAGACGGCGGTGTCCAGTTCGTCGTACGTCCAGGTCCGCTCGGCGTACTCCACCGCGACGCGCGCCGGTGTGCGCCGGGCGCTGCGCCGCAGGACTCCGTCGACCGTGCTGCCGTGTCCGGGCGTCGTCATGCCACAAGATCCTCGGTTCATCGCCGGAGGAGGTCAAGGGCCCCGGGCAGGACGGGCCGAGGCGGTGATCGGCCGCGGTCGGGCAACCCTGCCGCCGTCGAGGGCGTCCGGTGTCATGAAACCGACGGACGTTCGAATCAGTTTCGTACGCTCGTCACTCCTTTCCCTCGACGATGTTGGAGGGCACGATGCGCAGCCGTCTGAGACGACTCGTTCTCGGGGCCACGGCCCTGTTCACCGCCGCGTCCGCGTTACCCGCGGCCGCCGCCACGGCCGGGCAGGCAGAGCAGCACCCGTCCCCCGACGGCCTGTCCGCCGTCATCCGCTACACCGAGTACGGCATTCCGCACATCCTCGCGAAGAACTACGCGGACCTGGGCTTCGGTACGGGCTGGGCGCAGGCCGCCGACGAGGTGTGCACGCTCGCCGACGGGTTCGTGACGCTGCGGGGCGAGCGGTCCCGGTACTTCGGCGCCGATGCGCCGGCCGGCGGCGATCTCTCGGCGGCCAGGACGAACCTCGCCAGCGACCTGTACTTCCGCGGGGTCCGCGAGAGCCGCACGGTGGAGAAGCTGCTCGCCGAGCGGGCGCCCGTGGGGCCGAGCCGTGAGGTCCGGGACATGATGCGGGGCTGGGCTGCCGGTTACAACGCCTGGCTGAGACAGAAGAAGATCACGGATCCGGCCTGTGCGGACGTGCCCTGGGTCCGGCCGGTCACCGAGCTGGACGTGGCGGCCCGTGGTCTCGCCATCGCCTCGATATCCGGCGAGGGACGGTTCGTGGACACGATCACAGCCGCGCAGCCACCGACCGGGGCCGGCGCCGGCACCGGCGCTCCGTCCGCCCGCACGCCGGGCGCGAAGACCGTGGCGAAGGCAGCGGGCGAGCTGTGGGGCGACCCCGGCATGGGCTCCAACGCGGTCGCCTTCCGCGGTGACACGACGGCGAACGGCCGTGGCCTGCTGCTGGGCAACCCGCACTATCCGTGGGACGGCGGGCGCCGGTTCTGGCAGTCGCAGCAGACCATCCCGGGCGAGCTGAACGTGTCCGGCGGGTCTCTGCTCGGCACCCCGGCGATCTCCATCGGGTTCAACGCACATGTGGCGTGGAGCCACACCGTCTCCACCGGCATTCCGGCCAACTTCCACCAGCTGACACTCGATCCGGACGATCCCACGACCTACCTCGTGGACGGCAGGCCGGAGCGCATGAAGAAGCGGACCGTGACGGTCGCGGTGAAGGACGGCACGCCGGTGACCCGCACCCAGTGGTGGACCCGCTACGGCCCCGTCGTCACCTCCCTCAGCTCCCAGGTCCCGTTGCCGTGGACCGGCAAGGCGGCGTACGCCCTCAACGACCCGAACGCCGCGAACCTCCGCTTCGCCGACACCTCGCTGGGCTTCAGCAAGGCACGGAGCACGGCCGATGTCCTCGCCTCCCTCGACCGGCACCAGGGCATCCCCTGGGTGAACACGATCGCCGCCGACCGCGCGGGGCACTCCCTCTACACCCAGTCCCAGGTACTCCCGCGCATCACCGACGAGTTGGCCGAGCGCTGCTCCACGGAACTCGGCAGGACCACCTACCCGGCGTCCGGGATCGCGATCCTCGACGGCTCGCGCGGCGACTGCGCTCTCGGCAGCGACCCCGGCGCCGTCGTGCCGGGGATCTTCGGCCCGGCGAGGATGCCGACACTGAAGGACGCCCCGTACGCGGAGAACTCGAACGGGACCGCGTGGATGACCAACGCCGACCGGCCGCTCACCGGCTACGAGCGGATTTTCGGCACCGTGGGCACTCAGCTCGGCCTGCGCACCCGTGGCGCGATCGAGGACGTGGACGCGATGGCGGACCGCGGCGGCCTGACCGTACGCGACCTGCAACGGCAGCAGTTCGCCAACCGGGTTCCCGCGGGTGACCTCGCCGCCGGGGACGTGGCACGGGCGTGCACCGCGCTGCCCGGCGGTACGGCTACGGGCAGCGACGGCACAGCGGTCGATGTGACGGGGGCCTGCGACGAGCTGAGGGTGTGGGACCGCACCATGGACACCGGCAGCCGGGGAGCGCTGCTCTTCGACCGGTTCTGGCGCAGGCTCGAACAGGCGGTGCCGGCCGGCCGGTTGTGGAAGGTGCCGTTCTCGGCGGCGGATCCGGTCCGTACCCCGAACACCCTGAACACCGACGCTCCCGGCTTCTCCACCGCGCTCGCCGACGCGGTGGCCGAGCTGCGGGCCGCGGGCATCGCGCTCGACGCGCCGCTGGGCGCGCACCAGTTCGTCGTCCGCGACGGGAAGCGCCTGCCCGTGCCGGGCGGCACGGGGCGGCTCGGCGTGTGGAACGTGATCGAGCCGGCGTGGGACGCCGCCGGTGGCGGCTATACGGACGTGCCGTTCGGGAGCAGCCACCTGCAGGCGGTCGGCTGGGACGGCAGCCGCTGCCCGGTGGCGCGCACGCTGCTGACGTACTCCCAGTCGTCGAACCCGAAGTCGCCGCACTTCGCCGATCAGACCCGGCTGTTCTCCGGTGAGAAGTGGGTGACGTCGCGCTTCTGCGAGAAGGACATCCGGTCCTCGCCGAAGCTGAAGGTCGTGCGGGTGCACGAGCGCCGCTGACCGTGCGCGAGGGGCGCCGCCCCTTGTGGGCGGCGCCCCGTTCAGGCCCGCGTCCGGCCCTCCCAGTACGGCTCCCGCAGCCGCCGCTTGTACAGCTTGCCGTTGGGGTCGCGGGGCATCTCGGTGATGAAGTCGACGCTCCTGGGCCGCTTGTACCCGGCGAGCCGGTGGGCGCAGTGGTCGAGGAGGTCGGCGGCGAGGGCGGGGCCGGGCCGGTGTCCGGGGGCCGGTTCCACGACGGCCTTGACCTCCTCGCCCCAGTCGTCGTGCGGGATGCCGAAGACGGCGGCGTCCGCGACGGCCGGGTGGGCGAGCAGAGCCGACTCGATCTCGGCCGGGTAGATGTTGACCCCGCCGGAGATGATCAGGTCGATCTTGCGGTCGCGCAGGAAGAGGTAACCGTCCTCGTCGAGGTGTCCGAGGTCGCCGACCGTGAAGAAGTCGCCGATGCGATTCTTGCGGGTCTTGGCCTCGTCCTTGTGGTACGAGAAGCCGCCGGTGTTCATCTTCATGTAGACGGTGCCGAGTTCACCGGGCGGCAGCCGGTTGCCGTCGTCGTCGTAGATCGCGAGCTCGCTGATGTGCCAGGCCTTGCCGACGGTGCCGGGCTTCTTCAGCCAGTCCTCGGCGGTGGCGAAGGCGCCGCCGCCCTCACTGGCCGCGTAGTACTCCTCCACACAGGGGCCCCACCAGTCGAGCATGGCCCGTTTCACGTGGTCGGGGCAGGGCGCGGCGCCGTGGATGGCGTGCCGCATGGAGGAGACGTCGTAGCGGTCCTTCACCTCGCCGGGCAGGGCCAGCAGCCGGTGGAACTGGGTGGGGACCATGTGGGTGTGGGTGCAGCGGTGGGCGTCGATGAGGCGGAGCATCTCCTCGGGCGTCCACTTGTCCATGAGGACCAGCCGGTGGCCGATGTGCAGGGACGCTCCGGCGAACTGCAGGACGGCCGTGTGGTAGAGCGGCGAGCACACCAGGTGCACGTTGCCGTCGAACGGCCGGATGCCGAAGATGCCGAGGAAGCCGCCGAGGTACGCCTCCTCCGGAGGTTTGCCGGGCAGCGGGCGGCGGATGCCGCGTGGGCGGCCGGTGGTGCCCGAGGTGTAGTTCATGACCCAGCCGAGGGTGCGGTCGCCGGGCGCCGACTCGGGCTGTCCGTGGACGAGTTCGGCGTACGGGCGGAAGCCCTCTGCCCTTCCTACGGCGTACCGGCGGGTGTCCGGCAGTCCGGCCTCGTCGGCGGCGGCGCGAGCCGCGCCGGCGAAGCGCGCGTGGGCGAGGAGCACCTTGGCGCCGGAGTCGGAGACGATCCACGCGATCTCCGGTCCGACCAGGTGGTGGTTGACGGGGACGAGGTAGAACCCGGCCTGGCTGGCGGCGAGATACGCGGTGAGGAACTCGACGCCGTTGGGCAGGACCACCGCGAAGGTGTCGCCGCGTTCCAGCCCGGCCGCGCGCAGGCCGTGCACGAGCCGGTTGGCGGCGGCGTGCAGGCGCCCGGCGGTCCACTCCTCGCCGTCGGGGGCGACCAGGACCGCGCGGTCGGGGTCGGCGGTGGCCTGGGCCCAGAAGCCCACGGGAGCACTGGTGTTCACTGGCCGCTCCTTCCGGCGATGCGGTTGACGCGGTCCACGGCCTGTTCGAAGCCGCGGGTGAGGTCGTCGAAGACGGCCTGGACGCTGCGTTCGCTGGTCATCCGGCCGACGATCTGGCCGACCGGGGTGCCGAGCAACGGATCGACCCCGTACTTCTGGATGCGTGAGACGGCCTCGGCGACCAGCAGACCCTGCAGCGGCATGGGCAGGGTGCCGGGCCCGTCCGGGTCGTCCCAGGCGTCGGTCCACTCGGTGCGCAACTGGCGTGCGGGCTTGCCGGTCAGCGCGCGGGAGCGGACGGTGTCGCCGGAGCCGGCCGCGAGGAGCTTGCGGGTCAGGGCGGGCGAGTGGAGGTCCGCTTCTGTGGTGGTCAGCCACAGGGAGCCCAGCCACACACCCTGGGCGCCGAGGGTGAGCGCGGCAGCCACCTGCTGTCCGCTGCCGATGCCGCCGGCGGCCAGCACGGGCAGCGGGGCGACGGCGTCGACGACCTCGGGGGTGAGCACCATGGAGGCGATCTCGCCGGTGTGGCCACCTGCCTCGTAGCCCTGCGCCACGACGATGTCGATCCCGGCGTCCCGGTGCTTGCGGGCGTGCCGGGCGCTGCCCGCGAGTGCGGCGACGAGGACGTCACGATCGTGGGCGCGGGCGATGACGTCGGCGGGTGGGGAGCCGAGGGCGTTGGCGAGGAGCCGGATCGGGTAGTCGAAGGCGACGTCGAGCTGACTGCGGGCGACCTGCTCCATCCAGCCGGTGATGCGCCAGCCGGACGCCTCGCCCTCGGCGAGCTCGGGCACGCCGTGCCGGGCCAGGGTGTCCCGGACGAACTGCCGGTGCGCTTCGGGGATCATCGCCTCGACGTCCGCCTCGGTGACGCCTTCGACCTTCTTCGCCGGCATCACGACGTCCAGCCCGTACGGCCTGCCGTCGACGTGTGCCTCGATCCAGTCCAGGTCGCGTTTGAGCTCGTCGGGGGCGGTGTAGCGGACCGCGCCGAGGACGCCGAAGCCGCCGGCCCGGCTGATGGCCGCGGCGACGGCGGGGAACGGCGTGAAGCCGAAGACGGCGTGCTCGATTCCCAGTGTCTGGCTCAGCTCCGTCTGCATGGGCGCAGGATGCCGGAGTCCTCCGGAGGACGGAAGGGGTTTTCTGATGCTCCGTCAGATTCGCCCCTGCGCCGTGTCGGATTCATTGCTGCCCCGTGCCGGATTCCGTGGCGGAATCTCCAGATTCACGGCGGCACGCAGAGGACATACTTCCGGGGACACGCGAGGCGGTTGAGACGAAGGGGCGCGCGGTGACCGGCAGAGCGGTGAGCGGCGAACTGACCCGACGTCAATTAGGCAGAGTGGGACTGGCCCTGGGCGGTGCGCTCGCCCTCGCGCCGTTTCCCGCGGGCCCCGCGCAGGCCGCCCCGGCGGGGGCCGGCCGCCGCCCCACCCTGCGACACGGCTCCGCCGCCCGCGCCGGACTGCTCTCCTCCCACCTGCGCCGGCTCGTCACCGATGCGGAGGCCTTCCTCGGCCCGTCCCCCGAGCACCCCTGGTACGCGGGCGCCGTCCTGCTCGCCGGCCGCGGCGGCACGGTCGCGCTGCACCGGCCCATCGGCATGGCCGTGCGCTACCAGGCCTACGACGAGAAGACCGACACCGGTGTCGAGTTCCCGCCCGGCGAGCAGATCCCGATGGCCGAGGACACCGTCTTCGACCTCGCGTCGGTGTCGAAACTGTTCACCTCGATCCTCGCCGTGCAGCAGATGGAGCGGGGCGCACTGGAGCTGGAGGCGAAGGTCGCCTCGTACCTGCCGGACTTCGGACGCGCGGGCAAGCAGGACGTCACGATCCGTCAGCTCCTCACCCACACCTCGGGGTTCCGCGCCTGGATCCCGCTGTACAGCGCGCCCACCCACGAGGAGAAGCTCCGGCTCATCTGGAACGAGGCGCCGGTCAGCGCGCCCGGCACGGCATACCTGTACTCGGACCTGAACCTCATCTCGCTCCAGCTCGTGCTGGAACGGATCACGGGCCGCACCCTGGACGTCCTGCTCCGTGACGAGATCACCGCACCGCTCGGCCTGCGCCGTACCCGCTACAACCCGCCCGCGTCCTGGCGCCCGAAGATCGCGGCCACGGAGGACGCGCGGGCACCGTGGTCCGGCCTGGACCGGGGCCTGGTGTGGGGCGAGGTGCACGACGAGAACGCCTTCGGCCTGGGCGGGGTCGCGGGCCACGCGGGCGTGTTCTCCGACGCGTGGGACCTCGCGGTCCTCGGCCGTACGCTGCTCAACGGCGGCGTCTACGGGCGGACCCGGATACTGGAGCCGGAGTCGGTGGAGCTGATGTTCACCGACTTCAACACCGCCTTCCCCGGGGACGAGCACGGCCTCGGATTCGAGCTCTACCAGCACTGGTACATGGGGGCGATGGCCACGCCGCGCACTGCCGGGCACACCGGCTTCACGGGGACCTCGCTGGTGCTCGACCCGACGACCGACTCCTTCCTCGTCGTCCTCGGCAACTCGGTGCATCCGGTACGGAGCTGGCGTTCCGGGTCGGCGCCCAGGGCCACCGCGGCCAACAACTTGGCGCGGGCCGTGCCGGTCCGGCCGGCGCGGGGACACGCGGCCTGGTTCTCCGGGACGGCGGTCTCCACGACGGCGACCCTCACCCTCCCCGCGCTCGACACGTCCGCCGGCCGGGCACGGCTGCGCTGCGCGCTGTGGTGGGACACCGAGCCGAGGGCCGACGTGCTGGCCCTGGATGCCTCGACAGACGGCGGCACGAGCTGGCAGCCGGTGCCCTTCACGACGTCCCGGCGCGGTCAGAACCCCCATCAGCACCCGTCGGGCGCGGTCAGCGGCTGGTCCGGCCGCGTCTGGCACCGGCTCACCGCGGACGTCCCCGCCGCGCGGGAGCTCGCCCTGCGCTGGCGGTACGCGACGGACCGGCTGTACGTCGGGCGCGGCTGTTACGTCGACGGACTGCGGGTGGAAGCGGCCGGGGACGTCCTGTTCGACGAGACGCGCCCGGCGGACGCGGCGCGCCTGCGGACGGTGGGGTGGATCCGATCGGCCGACTGAGGGGTCACTCCGGGGTGTTCTCCAGAACCGCCATGGCCGCGTTGTGCCCCGGCACCCCGCTGACCCCGCCCCCGCGTACCGCTCCCGCCCCGCACAGCAGGACGTTCGCGTGCCCCGTCTCCACGCCCCAGCGCCCGGTGCCGTCCTGGGCGTAGGGCCAGCTCAGCTCGCGGTGGAAGATGTTGCCGCCGGGCAGGCCGAGGTCCCGCTCCAGGTCGAGCGGGGTCCGGGCCTCGATGCAGGGGCGTCCGTCCGCGTCGGCGGCGAGGCAGTCGGCGAGGGGTTCGGCCAGATGGGCGTCGAGCTGGGCGAGGGTCGACTTCAGCAGGTCCTCGCGTACGGCGTCGTTGTCCCGCTCGAACAGGCGGGCCGGTGTGTGCAGGCCGAAGAGGGTGAGCGTCTGGTAGCCCTGCTCGGCCAGGCCGGGCCCGAGGATGGTCGGGTCGGTGAGCGAGTGGCAGTAGATCTCGGAGGGCGGCGCGGCGGGCAGGTCACCGGCGGCGGCCTGGGCGTGGGCGGTGGCCAGTTGCTCGTAGCCCTCGGCGATGTGGAAGGTGCCGGCGAAGGCCTCGCGGGGGTCGACGGAGTTGTCGCGCAGCCGCGGCAGCCGCTTGAGCAGCATGTTGACCTTGAGCTGGGCGCCTTCGGCGGGCGCCGGGGGCGTGCCGCCGGTCAGGTCCGCCAGGGCCTGCGGTGAGGCGTTCACCAGGACGTGCCGGGCGGCGACGGTGCCTTCGCCGTCGGCCGTGCGATACGTGACCTCGGCGGTTCGGCCGTCCGTGGCGATGCGAAGCGCCTCGTGGCCGGTGGCGAGGACCGCGCCCGCCGCGCGTGCCGTGTCGGCGAGGGCGTCGGTGAGGGCTCCCATGCCGCCGACGGGCACGTCCCAGTCCCCGGTGCCGCCGCCGATCACGTGGTAGAGGAAGCAGCGGTTCTGCTTCAGGGAGGGGTCGTGGGCGTCGGCGAAGGTACCGATGAGAGCGTCGGTGAGGACGACACCGCGCACGAGGTCGTCTTCGAAGCGCTCCTCCACGGCGACACCGATCGGCTCCTCGAACAGCACTCGCCAGGCCTTCTCGTCGTCGAGGCGGCGGCGCAGTTCGTCGCGCGTGGGCAGCGCCTCCGTGAGGGTCGGGAAGATCCGCTGGGCGACGCGGCCGGTCATGCCGTAGAACTCCTGCCAGGCCCGGTACTCGCGGTCGGAGCCGGTGAGCAGGGTGAACGCCTCCCGGGTGCGCCGCTCGCCGCCGCCGACGAGGAGTCCGGTGGGCCGGCCGTCGCGCTCGGCGGGCGTGTAGGAGGAGACGGTACGGGTGCGGACCCGGAAGTCCAGGCCGAGGTCCCGGACGATCTTCTTCGGCAGCAGGCTGACCAGGTACGAGTAGCGGGACAGCCGGGCGTCGACCCCGGCGAAGGGCCGGGTGGACACCGCCGCACCGCCCGTGTGGTCCAGCCGCTCCAGGACCAGCACGGAGCGGCCGGCCCGGGCCAGATACGCGGCGGCGACCAGGCCGTTGTGGCCGCCGCCGACGATGACGGCGTCGTACGTCCGGTGTGCGCGGGGTCCCTCGGGTGCGGTCATGGTTCTTGGTAACACGGGGTGATCCGGGTCGGCCAGACGGCGCCTGCCTGCTCAACTAGGGGTCAGCGCCCCGCGGCGGCCCGCTGCTCCCGCAGGGCCGCCACCCTTCGGTACAGCGCCACGGCCTCGGCGCTGCGGCCGAGTTGTTCCAGGCAGTGGGCCTCGTCGTTGCGGCTGGCGAGGGCGTCGGGGTGGTCGGCGCCGAGGACGCGTTCGCGGGCGGTGGCCACCCGCCGGTACTCGGTGAGCGCGTCGGCCCAGCGGCCCAGCCAGCCGAGGCCGACGGCGACCTCGCGACGGCTGACCAGGGTGTCCGGGTGGTCGGGGCCGAGGACCTGCTCGCGGAGGGCGGCCACGTCACGGGATTCGGCGAGGGCCTCCTCCCAGCGGCCGAGCCGTCCGAGGTTGACGCAGCGGCCGTGGCGGGCGCGCAGGGTCTCGGGGTGGGCGGGGCCCTGGCTGCGGCCCCGGTCCTCGGCCAGGTCACGGTAGAGGTCCAGGGCCTCCGCGCTGCGGCCGAGGCGTCCCAGGCTGATGCCGACCTCGTGCCGGGCGGCGAGGGTGTCGGGGTGGCCCGGCCCGAGGGCGCGGGCGCGGGCCTCGGCGACCTCGCGGTAGGTCTCGAGGGCTTCGGACCAGCGGCCCAGCTGGCCGAGGGCGTAGGCGACTTCGTAGCGGGTGACCAGGGTGTCCGGATGGTCCGGGCCGAGCACGCGGGCGCGGGCGCGCGCCACCTCGCGGGCCGTGCGGTAGGAGTCCTCCAGGCGGCCGAGGCGGCTGAGGTTGAAGGCGAGGTTGTGGCGGCAGCGCAGGGTGTCGGGGTGGTCGGGGCCCATGGTGTGTTCGCGCGCGGTGAGGACCGAGGTGTAGACGCGGTGGGCGTCGAAGGGGCGGCCCAGCTGACCGAGCACGTAGGCCATCTCCTGGCGGGCGGCCAGGGTGTCGGGGTGATCGGCGCCCAGGGTGCGGATTCTGGCCTCGGTGACGTGCTTGTACTCGCGCAAGGCGTCCGTGGCACGGCCGGTGCGGCTCAGGGTGAAGGCGACCTCGTAGCGGCTGGCGAGGGTGTCGGGGTGGCCGGGGCCGAGGAGGTGCTCGCGTTCGGCGGCGACCGCCCGGTGCACCTCACCGGCCTCGGTCCAGCGGCCGAGCCGGCCGAGGCTCAGGCCCGCGTTGTGCCGGCCGGCCAGGGCGGTCAGGACCTCCGTGGGCGGGGTGGGCCGCTCCGCGGGGAGGGGTTCCTCGACGACGGGGCCGGTGGCGGGCCGTGCGATCCACTCGCCGGACAGTCCCGCCGACGGGTCCGCGGGTGTGGTGCGCAGCCCGGTGCCGGTCGCCTTGCGGCCGATGGTCATGCCGCGGGTCCAGGACGGCAGCCGGCCCGTGCCCGCCGGCACGCCGGGAGCCGGGCGGGCCGCCGCGACGGCGGTCACGTACGCCGGCGCGGCCCGGTGGGTGCTGATCCGGCGGGCCAGCTCGCGGGCGTCGTCGGGGCGTTGCCCGGGTTCCTTGGCGAGCAGGTCGAGGACGACCCGCTCCAGGTACTCGGGCAGTTCGGCGCGGTGCTCGCGCGGCGGGCGGGGCGGGGTGTCGCGGTGGCCGACGAGGACGGCCCAGGCGTCGTCGAGGTCGAACGGGGGTACGCCGGTGGCGATCTCGTACAGCACGCACCCGAACGAGTAGAGGTCGCTGCGCTGGTCGACCTCGGTGCCGCTGATCTGCTCGGGGGACATGTAGTGCGGGGTGCCCATGGCGATGCCGGTGCCGGTCAGCCGGGAGGTGAAGCCGATGTCGTGGCCGAGGCGGGCGATGCCGAAGTCGCAGATCTTCACCGTGCCGTCGCCGAGCCGCACGATGTTGGCGGGCTTCAGGTCCCGGTGGACGATGCCCTGTTCGTGGCAGTAGGCGAGGGCGGCTGCGACCTGCTCGGCGATCTCCACGACGTCCGCGACCGGCAGCGGGTGCTGCTTGTTGTCCTCCAGGAGCTGGCTGAGGTTGCGGCCGTCCAGCAGCTCCATGACGAGGTGGAGGACGCCGTCGGACTCGCCGAAGTCGTGCACGACGGTGATGCCCCGGTGCTGGAGCGCGGCGGCCACCCGGGCCTCGCGGCGGAACCGCTCGCGCAGCACGCGGGTGAAGGCGTGGTCGTGGTTCGGGCCCAGCGGTTTGAGGCATTTGACGGCGACGTGCCGGCCCAGGGACTCGTCCCGGGCCCGCCACACCTCGCCCATGCCGCCGCGCCCGATCAGATCGAGCAGCCGGTACCGGCCATGGATGAGTCTGCTGTCCCCCATGTCGCGCGACGCTCCCCCCGGTAGCTGTTCGCCCGCCCCCTGGCCCACCCAGTATGGCGGCCTATCGTCCGAGTTTGTACGGTGCCGGACGCGCGCCGGGGCCGAGCCTCGCCATGGCGCGCAGTATGTGTTTGGGCGGGAGTTGCCAGCGCACACGTGCGGGAACGCGGCGCAGCAGGAGGCCCGCGAGGCGTAGTTGGCGGGTGGTGGTGGCGGGCGCGGGGGCCGGTCTGCCGTACAACTCGTGGGCGTATGGCGGCAGGGAGGCGTACGCCAGATGTGCCACCCGCCGCCACAGCACCTCGCGCGCCGGTACGAGGAGCGGGTGCGTCGGCGGGCGGAGCAGGAAGTCGTCCACCTCGCGCGCCTCGGGTCCGGCGGCGAGTTCCGGGCGCACCTTCTCGAAGTACTCGGCCATCTCGGCCCGGTTCCCCGGTGCGGCGTCGGGGTCGAGGCCCACGAGGCGGGCGCTCTGCCGGTGTTCGGCGACGTAGCGGTCGGCCTCGGCGTCGGTGAGCCGGAACCCGGACCTGCGCGCGACCTGCAGATAGGAGTCGATCTCGGCGCAGTGCACCCACATGAGCAGCGCGGGCTCATCGACGCCGTAGCGCTCGCCGGTGTCCGGGTCGGTCGCGGTCAGCATGCGGTGGATCTTCCGGATCCGCGCACCGGCACGCTCGGCGGCCTCGGTGGTGCCGTACGTCGTCGTTCCGACGAAGCCGGCGGTGCGCATCAGCCGGCCCCAGGCGTCACGCCGGAAGTCGGAGTTCTGCGTGACTCCGCGCACCGCACGGGGATGCAGGGCCTGGAGGTAGAGCGCCCGGACACCCGCGATCCACATCACGGGGTCGCTGTGAAGCTGCCAGGTCACCGATTCCGGACCGAACAGTCCCGGGTCCGCGCCGGTCATGCCGCCTCACCTCCGCCCGGCGCACACGATGACACAGCTCGAACAGCAGGTCGAGAGGGCCTCGTTCGATCCACGACCGTCCATTCGTTGAGCTTTCACCTACCCGGCTTCGGGTTTGGTAAGGCTCCCCTTATATGCTGACGTCGCCGATCAAGCCCCGAACCGGGCCGTTGCAGCCTGCCCGACCTCCCGCACGACAGGATCCGACATGCGCACCACCTCCCGCGGCCTCATAACGGCGCTCGCTCTCACCCCTCTGCTGGCCGGCTGCTTCGCACCGAGCGACGGCGACGCCGGCGCTGGACCGGGCGGGCGGCTGCGGGTCGCGCTGGCCGTACCTCCGGTGCAGGCGCTCTCTCCCTACAGCAACGACGCCACCGTGCTGAGCAAGCTGTCCGTCGCCGAGGGCCTCACCGCCCTCGACACGAACGGCACGGCCAAGCCCGCGCTGGCGAAGTCCTGGAAGCGGGACGGCGACACCACCTGGACCTTCGAGCTGCGCAAGGCCGAGTTCCAGGACGGCACCGAGCTCACCGCCCAGTCCGTCGTCAACGCGCTCGACCACGCGGGCGCGGCCAAGCCCAAGCCCCGCGTCCTGAGCGACGTGTCACTGACCGCCGAGGCCGAGGACGCCGACACCGTCACCCTCACCACCAAGTCGCCCGACCCGGTGCTGCCGCTGCGGCTGGCCAGCCCCGCGCTGGCCATCCTGTCGGCGAAGGCGTACGCGAAGGACGGCGCCGTCAGCCCCGTCGGCACCGGCACCGGTCCGTTCGCGATCACCCGCCTGAACGGCAAGACCAAGGCGACGCTCGACCGCTTCGACGGCTACTGGGGCGGCAAGGCGAAGGCGCCCGGCATCGACGTCAGCTGGATCGCGGACGGCACGGCCCGTGCCAACGCGCTGCGCGGCGGCGAGACCGACATCGCCGAGTGGATCCCGACCGCCCAGGCGAAGCTGCTCGACAAGGGGACCCGGCACGAGGTCCCCTCGGTGCGCACCGACAGCCTGATCCTGAACACCGGCAGCGGCCTGTTCACCGACGCCGGTCTGCGGGCCGCCGCCCGTGAGGCCGTCGACGGCTCCGCACTGGTCGGCTCCGTCTTCGGCGGCTACGCCGACCCCGCACAGGGCCTGTTCGGGCCCGCCGTCCCCTGGGCGGCCGGCAAGCGCGTCGAGGTGAGGGGCCGCGCCCAGGCCGCGTCCGCCGCCGAGGTGAAGACGGGCGCCAAGGGCAGGACGCTGCGGCTGGCCACCTACACCAACCGGGCCGAGCTGCCCGAGGCGGCGACCGTGCTCCAGCAGCAGCTGCAGAAGGCCGGATTCACCGTCAAGCAGGACGTACGCGAGTACACGCAGATGGAGGCCGACCTCCTCGCCGGGAAGTACGACGCCCTCGTCTTCTCCCGGGTGACGCTCCTCGACACCGGTGACGCGGTCGACTACCTCGCCAGCGACTTCACCAGCGAGGGCGTCTACAACATCGCCGGCCTCAAGGACGCCGCGGTGGACAAGGCCATCCGGGCCGCCGCCGCGGAGCGGGACACCGAGAGCCGCCGGGAGAAGATCATGCGGGCGGAGGCGGAGATCCTGCGCACCGACGCGGTGGTGCCGCTGGTCCACGAGCAGGTGGTGCAGGGCATCGCGGCCGATGTCGAAGGCGTGATCCTCGACCCGCGCGAGCGGTCCCTGATCGACGTCGACACGCACCTGAACCAGCCCGCATGAGCCTCGCGCACACCCCGGCCGCCGCCCGCCGTTTCCCCTGGCCGGCGGCGGCCGGCCGTGTGCTCGCCGGTACCGCGCTGCTCGGCGCCGTTGCCCTGCTCCCCTGGCTGTCCGGCGCCGACCCGGCCCGCACGGTGCTGCGCGCCCGTTCCGCCGACCAGAACCCCACACCGGCGGAACTGGCCGCCGTGCGCGACCAGCTGGACCTGGACGAGGGCCCTTGGGCCCACCTCGCGCACTGGCTGGGCGGACTGCCGCGGGGGGACGCGGGCGTCTCGTGGGTCTCCGGCGCGCCGGTCATGCCGCAGGCGGGTGCGGCCCTGTCGGTCTCCCTGACGCTGATGCTGGGCGCGTTCGCGGTCACCGTGCTCGTCGCCGGACTGGTGTGTGCCCGAACGGTCTTCCTCGGTTCCCGGCGCCGGCTGCGGCAGGACCGGGCGGGCACCACGGCCGCTGTCTTCGCCGCGCTGCCGAAGTTCCTGCTCGCATCGGTGCTGGCCACCGTGTGCGGGGTGTGGTGGGGGTGGTTCCCGTCCAGCGGGTGGGAGGGGCCGCAGTCGATGGTGCTGCCCTCGCTCGCCCTCGGCATCCCGTCGGGCGCGATGCTGGGCGGCATGCTCGACCAGGCGCTGCCCGCCGCCTTCCACGAACCCTGGGCGCGCACGGCGTACGCCGTCGGGCTGCCACCCGGCCGCATCGGCCGCGACGCGCTGCGCCGCACCCTGCCCGGCGTACTGCCGCAGCTGCTGCCGACCGTCGTGGCCCTGGTCGGCGGTGCGGTCGCCGTGGAGAAGATCTTCAACATCCCCGGGCTCGGCCGGCTCGCGCTGGAAGCCGCCGTCGCGCAGGACCTCCCGGTGCTGCAGACGGCGACCCTGGCCCTGGTCCTGCTGGGCGTCGCCGCGGGCATGCTGATCCGTGCCCTGCGCCACGCCCTCCTCGGCCGGCCTCTGCGCGACGGCGCCCTGCCCGCCCTGCGCCGGCCTCCGCTCACCGTGCCGCGTTCCCTGCGCTGGGTCACCGCGGCCTGTGCACTGTTCCTGCTGGCCCTGGTGACAGCGGGCCTCCTGCGCGACCCGCTCCAGGTCGACACGGCGGCGCGGCTGCTGTCCCCGTCCCTCGAACACCCGCTGGGTACGGACCCCCTGGGCCGTGACCTCCTGGCCCGGCTGGGCCACGGGGCGCTGCGCACGGCCGGGGTCGCCCTCGTCGTGACGGCGGTCAGCGCCCTCACCGGGCTGCTGCTGGGCATGGCACCGAGGGCGAGCGCGGGCCCGACGGAGGTCGTGTCCACCCTGCCCGCCGTCCTCGCGGGCCTGCTGATCGCCGGCGTGACCGGACCGTCCGTGTGGGGCGCGGCCTGCGCGGTGTGCGTGGTCGGATGGAGCCCGTACGCCGCCCAGACCGCAGCGCTGCTCGAACAGGAACGCGCGAGCGGGCACATCGCCGCGTCCATCGCGCTCGGGGCGGGACGGCTGCACCTGCTGCGCCGCCACCTGCTGCCCTCGGTGGTCCCAGCCCTCCTGCGCAACGCCCTGCTCCGGCTGCCCACGACCGTCCTGGTACTGGCCTCCCTTGGCTTCCTGGGCCTGGGCGAACAGCCGCCCACCCCGGAGTGGGGCCGCCTCCTCTCGGAGAACCAGCCGTACGCCGAACTGGCCCCCTGGACCGTCCTCGGCCCGGCCGCCGCGCTGGTGGTGCTGTCCGTGCTGGCGGTGACGGGCAGCGTGCTGGGACGCGGAAGGGGCGAGTAGCACGCGCCCCGGCCGGTGGAGGCTACCGGCCGGGGCGTCTGCTCCTCGTCTTTCGGGCGGAGTACGTCTTGTCGATCACGTATCCGCGCCGCTTGTCCACGACGTTGCGCAGCGGCCGGCCCTCGATGTGCCGGGTGAGGTTGTCGAGGAACACCTCGACGAGCGCCTCCCGCTCGCTGGTGGTCTCGCCCGCCGTGTGCGGGGAGATCAGCACGCCGGGCATGTCCCACAGGGGCGATTCGGCAGGCAGCGGTTCCTGGGCGAACACGTCCAGGGCGGCACCGGCGAGCCGTCCGGCGGCGAGGTGGCCGACCAGGGCCTCCTCGTCGACGAGTCCGCCCCGGCCGACGTTGATCAGTCGCGCCCCGGGCTTCATGGCGGCGAGCACGGGGGCGTCGACCATGCCCCGGGTCTCCTGGGTGAGGGGTGCGGCCAGGACGACGTAGTCCGCCTCCGCCAGGGCCGCGGACAGGGTCGTCGCACCGTGGACCGTGCCGAGATCGGGGTCGTCCGTGCGGGCCTTGCGGCCCGCGCCGCAGACCCGCATCCCGACGGCGCGCAGCAGCCGGGCGATGGCCCGGCCGATCGGCCCCGTCCCCCAGACGAGCACGGTGCGGCCGGTGATGCCGTCACTCGGACGCGGACGCCACTCGCGGCGCTGCTGGTGCTCCCAGGTGCCGGGGAAGTCCTTGGCGAGGGCGAGGATCAGACCGAGGACGTACTCGGCGGTCGGCTGGTCGTAGACGCCCCGGGCGTTGGTCAGGACGACGCCCGGATCGTCCACCAGGGCCGGGAACAGGAAGGAATCCACGCCCGCGGAGGACGCGTGAACCCAGCGGGGTGCCTTCTCCCGGTTGCCGGGCCAGGCCTCGCGGATGGCCGGGGTGATGGTCACCCAGGCCAGGAGGGCGTCGGCGCCGGGGAGGAGGTAGGGCAGTTCCTCCTCGGTGGCGTAGACGGTGTCCGCGAGGCGTTCGATGAGTCCGGTGGCCGGTGGCCGGTTGCCCCGGTACAGGACGACGAGTCGCTCGGGCATGTCAGGCTCCGACGGGGACGGCTATGTACTTGTACTCCAGGAACTCGTCGATGCCGACGCGTCCGCCTTCGCGGCCCAGGCCGGACTGCTTGACGCCGCCGAAGGGGGCGGCGGGGTTGGAGACCAGTCCGGTGTTGAGGCCGATCATGCCGCTTTCGAGGCGTTCGGCGACGCGCAGGGCGCGGTCGAGGTTCTGGGTGAACAGGTAGGCGGCGAGGCCGAATTCGGTGTCGTTGGCGGCGGCGACGGCCTCGTCCTCCTCGTCGAAGGCGCGGATCGCGGCGACCGGGCCGAAGATCTCCGTGTCGATGATCGCCGACTCGGGGGCGATGCCGGTGAGGACGGTGGGCGGGTAGAAGCAGCCCGGCCCCTCGGGGAGTTCACCGCCGGTCAGGACGGTGGCGCCGCGCTTGACGGCGTCCCGCACCAGGTCGTGGGCCTTGCTGCGGCCGGCGACGTCGATGAGCGGGCCCACGTCGGTGCCGGGTTCGGTGCCGGGCCCGACCTTCAGAGCTGCCATGCGGGCGGCGAGGCGGGTGGCGAACTCCTCGGCGATGGAGGTGTGGACGTAGATGCGGTTGGCCGCGCAGCAGGACTCGCCCATGTTGCGCATCTTGGCGACCATGGTGCCTTCGATCGCCACGTCGAGGTCGGCGTCGTCGAAGACGATGAGGGGGGCGTTGCCGCCCAGTTCCATGGAGGTGCGGATGACGGTGTCGGCGCACTGGGCCAGCAGGATGCGGCCGACCTGGGTGGACCCGGTGAAGGAGAGCTTGCGGATCTGCCCGCCCCGCAGCAGCGGCTCGACGACTCCGGCGGCGTCGGTGGTGGTGACGACGTTCAGCACACCGGCCGGCAGACCCGCTTCGGTGAGAATCTCCGCCAGGGCGAGGCTCGCCAGAGGGGTCTGGGGGGCGGGTTTGAGGACGATGGTGCAGCCGGCGGCGAGGGCAGGGCCGATCTTGCGGGTGCCCATCGCCAGAGGGAAGTTCCAGGGGGTGACCAGCAGACAGGGGCCGACGGGCTGACGGGTGACCAGCAGGCGGTTCCTGCCGTCCGGGGCGGTGGTCAGGCCGCCCTCGATGCGCACCGCTTCCTCGGAGAACCAGCGGAAGAACTCCGCCGCGTAGGCGACTTCGGCCCGCGCCTCGGCCAGGGGCTTGCCCATCTCCAGGGTCATCAGCAGCGCGAGTTCCTCGGTGCGCGAGACGATGATGTCGTAGGCGCGGCGCAGGATCTCGCTGCGCACCCGGGGCGCGGTGGCGGCCCACGCGGCCTGCGCGGCGACCGCCGCCTCGACGGCACGCCGGCCGTCGGCCGGGGAGGCGTCGGCGACCCGGCACAGCTCCTCGCCGGTGGCCGGATTGTCGACGGACAGGGTCCGGCCGGCCTCCGCGTCCTGCCAGCCACCACCGATGAACAACTGCTTGGGAACATCACGGACGACAATCATCGTGGGTATCTCCTTGTATGCGTAGAGGTGCTGCCGACCGGTCAGCGGATGCGGTCCAGCGTCTTGTAGTAGGCGCCCGCGAAGGGCAGGAACCAGGCGGTGCCGTTGTAGAGGGGGATGCGGGGCGGGGCGAGGTCGCGCACCGGGCTCACCTCGGGGTGGCCGTCCATCACCTCGGCCATGACCTGCCCCATGTGCGTGGCCATCTGCACGCCGTGGCCCGCATATCCCAGGGAGTAGTAGACGCCGTCCTCGGTCTGCCCGGCGTGCACGATGCGGTCCATGGCGAAGCCGACGGAACCGCCCCACACGTACTCGACCTTCGTCCGGGCGAGTTGGGGGAAGATCTCGCACATCTCACGGAACAGGACCTGTCCGCTCTTCTTGTCCGAGGTGGGGTCGGACGGTGCGAAGCGGGCGCGGCCGCCGAACAGCAGCCGGTTGTCCGGGGTGAGCCGGAAGTAGTGGCAGACCTGGTTGGAGTCGACGATGAGGCGGGCCTTCGGGATGATGTCCCGGGCGAGCTCCTCGCCGAGCGGCTCGGTCACGATGATGAAGCTGCCCAGGCAGACCTGCCGGCGGCGCAGCCACGGGAAGTTCTTGTCGGTGTAGGCGTCGGTGGCCATCATGACCTGCCCGGTGCGGATCACACCGCGCTCGGTGCTGACCTCGAACCGGCCGGTGGCGGTACGCCGTACGCCGATGGCCGCGTTGCGCTCGTGGATCTCGACACCGGTGCGCTCGCACGCCTCGGCCATACCACGCACGAAGCGGCCGACGTGCAGTGCTGCGCTGAACGGGTCGAGCAGGCCGCCGTGGTAGGCGTCGGACCCGATCTCGGAACGCAGCTCGGACTTGCCGATCAGTGTGGTCTCGTGCCCGAAGTACGTGGCCAGGTCGCGCTGTTGGGCCTTCTTGCTCTCGAAGTGCGCGGGGCGGGACGCGACGCCCAGGCGTCCGACGCGACGGAACCGGCAGTCGATGGACTCCTCGTTCACGAGCCGCTCGACGGTGTCCACGGCCTCGCCGTAGGAGTTGTAGATCTCGCGGGCCCGTTCGAGTCCGTACCGGCGGATGGCCTGGCGTACGCCGATCGTGAAGCCCAGGTTCGCCATGCCGCCGTTGCGCGCGGAGGCCCCGGAACCGATCTGGCCCTTCTCGACGAGGGTGACACGGGCGCCTTTGCGGGCGGAGTGGAGGGCGGTGGACAGACCGGTCAGGCCGGCGCCGACGACCACCAGGTCGGTGTCCTCGGTCAGTGGCTTGCCGGACCGGTCGGGGAACGCCCCGGCGGTTTCCACCCAGTACGGGATCGTCTTCATTTCGGTCTCCTGCGGGAAAGTGATCGGGGGGCGCGGCCGGGCACCACCGGAGGTCCGGCCGACGGCGCTGTCAGCGGTAGCGCGGCCCGTCCGGCGCGGGGCTCAGGTGAGGGGTTCGACGGGGAGGGCGTTCTGGCCGCCCCGGTGGCCGCCGAGTTTGCGGACGAGGGCGACCAGGGCGAGGGCCAGGACGGCCAGGGCGATGAGCACGGCGCTGACCGCGGTGACGGTCGGGTCGACGTCGAACTGCAGGGCGTTGAAGACGAGGACCGGCAGGGTGCGGGTGTCGGGGGTGGACAGGAACTGGGCGATGAAGAACTCGTCGAAACTGGTGATGAACGAGAACACCGCTGCCGCGATCAGACCGGGGGTGGCCAGGGGGAAGGTGATGCGCCGGGCGATGGTCATCCGGCTGGCGCCCATGCTGGCGGCGGCGTCTTCGAGTCGTTCGTCGATGGCCTTCAGGGTGGAGATCATGATGAGGATCGCGATCGGTGCGGCGAGCACCGTGTGCCCGAGGGCGATGGCGAGGGGGCTGCCGAGCATGCCGGCCGGTTCGAAGAAGAGGAACAGGCCGAGGGCGATGACCACCTGGGGGATGAGCATCGGGGCCAGGACCAGTCCGTAGACCGCCGCGTGCAGCGGCAGCCGGCCACGGGCCAGGGCGGTGGCGGCGGTGACGCCCAGGATCAGGGAGAACACCGTCGTCAGGGCGGCGACCAGGCTCGACAGGGCGATGGAGGTGGCCCAGTTGCCGCCGGGAGCGGCCATCTGCTCGTACCAGCGGGTGCTGTACTGCTCGGGCGGGAAGGTGCCGATGCCGTCCGCGCCGAAGGAGGTGACCAGGATGATGACGATCGGCATCGCCAGGAAGAGCAGGATGGCGGTGGCGCTCAGGCCGCGGCCGATGTGTCCGGCCCGGGTGGGAGGCAGTTCCATCATGAGCCGCTCCTTCGTGCGTGCGCCTTCCTGCGGCGGAGCTTGGCCAGGCCGAGCACACCGAGGCCGGCGAAGGTGAGCAGCAGCAGGATCACGCCGAAGGCGGCGGCGGAGTTCCACCGGTCCTGCTTCATCACCTGCTGGTCGATGAGCGCCGCGACGACGGTCTGCTTGTCGCCGCCCATCAAGGCGGGGGTGATGTAGTAGCCCAGGCAGAGGATGAAGCTGAGCAGCCCTGCCGTGCCGATTCCGGGCGCCACGAGCGGCAGGTAGATGCGGCGGAAGATCGTCAGCCGTGTCGCGCCGAAGCCGGCCGCCGCGGCCAGGAGCCGGCCGTCGACGCCCCGCATCACGCCCTGCAGGACCAGGACGGTGTAGGGGAGCATGACGGAGGTGGTGCCGATGACCACGCCGGTCTCGTTGTACAGCAGCGCATACGGTGCGCCGGGGGCGTGTACGGAGGTCAGCAGGGTGTTGATGAGGCCGTGTTCACCGAGCATGATGATCCAGCCGTAGGTGCGGACCAGGGCGCTGATGAAGTGCGGTACGACGACGATCAGCATGGCCAGGGCGGCGAAGACGGGCCGCATCCGGGCGATGGCGTGTGCCAGGACGAAACCCACCAGCAGACTCAGCAGCGCGGTCTCGGCGGAGATCCGCAGGGTGGAGATCAGTACCGAGCGGTTCACGCCGCTGAGGGCGTCGGAGTACCAGTGGAGGGTGAAGCCGCCGCTGTCGCCCTCCAGGCTGAGGGAGAGCACCCCGATGATCGGGTAGACGAACAGCACCAGCAGGAACACCGTGACGGGGACGGCGTTGACCAGGGCGACGCGGGAGCGGTGCCCGCGCTTCTCGGACGTCTTCACACGCACCCTGGTGGGTGCGACAACGGTGCCGGCCACGGCTCACCCCCCGTCCGTGGCGTCGAAGACGCTGACGTCGTCCCGGTCGGCGGTGACACAGACCCGCTCGCCCGTGCGCGGCGGGACGCCGGCGGTCTCGATCCGCAGTGGCGGCGTCCCCGGAGCGGCACCGTCCGGACGGACCGTGATCCGGGTCAGCGAGCCGACGTAGACGGCCGTCTCGACCGTGCCGGTACAACAGCTCTCCTCGGCGCTGACCAGGCGGAGCCTGCCCGGCCGCACCGCGGCGCGCACGCTCTGTCCGGGCATGCAGGGGTGGGCGCGGGCGGTGAGCACGCCGCCGGTGTCGAGGCGTACCCGGGTGCAGTCGTCTCCCCCGCCGTCCTCGACCTTGCCGGTGAGGAAGTTGGCGGCGCCGAGGAAGTCGGCCACGAACGGGGTGCGGGGGCGTTCGAACAGGCCGCGGGGGGTGTCGAACTGCTCGATGCGGCCGTCCTTCATGATGGCGATCCGGTCCGACAGGACCAGGGCCTCCTCCTGATCGTGCGTGACGTAGACGACGGTCAGGCCGAGTTCACGCTGGATGGACTTGATCTCGGTCTGCATCTGGTCGCGCAGCTTCTTGTCCAGCGCGCCCAGCGGTTCGTCCATCAGCACGATCGGCGGGCGGTAGACCAGCACCCGGCACAGGGCCACGCGTTGCTGCTGCCCGCCGGAGAGTTCGCGGGGCTTGCGGCCGGCGAACTTCGACAGGCCCGCCGCCTCCAGGGTCTCACCCACACGGCGGCGGATCTCCGCCTTGGATACTCCGCGCAGTTGGAGGGGGAAGGCGACGTTCTCCGTGACCGTCATGTGCGGGAAGAGCAGGTACTGCTGGAAGACGAAACCGAAGTCGCGCTTTCCGGGGTTGAGTCTGGTGATGTCCCGCCCGTCGACGGCGATGCTGCCGGAGTCGGGTTCCGTGAACCCGGCGAGCATCATCAGTGTGGTGGTCTTCCCTGAACCGGAGGAGCCGAGGAAGGTGACGAACTCGCCCGCCGCGATCTCCATGTCCACACCGTCGACCACCGTCGTCCCGCTGTAGGACTTCCGCAGGCCTGTCACGGACAACGACTTACCGGTCAGCGAGTGGGACCCGGGGGCCAGGGCCGAGGCGAGAAGTTGGGTCCGCTCAGGCATCGGCCCACTCCCGCCAGCGCTCGGTGACCGTTTCCAGGTTCTTGTCCCACCAGGCCACATCGGTGTCGAACCCGGTCTTCAGGTTCTGCGGCGAGGTGGGCAGCGTGGCCAGGACGTCGTCCGAGAGCAGTTTGGTGGCCGCCGGGACGACCGGGCCCTGCGGGAAGAGCTTGGCGAACGCCGCCTGCACCTCGGGACGCAGGGAGAAGTCGATCAGCTTGTAGGCCGCGTCCGTGTTGTCCGCGCCCTTCGGGATGCCCCAGCCGTTGGTGAGCCTGCGGGCGCCGTTCCACTGGTAGGCGACCGGCTGGCCCTGCTTGATCAACTCGTCCGCGCGGCCGCTCCACAGGCTGGTCATGACGACCTCCTTGCGGCCCAGCAGCACCGCCGGGAGGGCGCCGGTGTTCCAGAACTTCTTCACCTCGCCGCGGATGCGCGACATCGAGGCGAACGCCCGGTCCAGGTCGAGCGGGTACAGCTTGTCCAGCGGCACCCCGTCGGCCAGCAGCGCGAACTCCAGCTCCGGGTAGTCCGCTTCAGCACTCTGCAGCGAGCGCTGACCGGCGAAGGAGTGGGTGTTCCAGAAGTCGGCCCAGCTCTTCGGTGCGCGCTTCAGACTGTCCGTGCGGTAGGCCATCAGGCTCGCCCAGACGTTCTTGCCGACCGCGTGCTCCGGCAGCTGGTGCTCCGCGATCCCGGCGCCCTTGACGCTCTTCAGCCGGTCGTAGTCCACCGCTTCCAGACAGTCCAGGCGGGCCATCTTCTGGAAGATCAGCAGGGTGTTGTCCATCAGGTCGACCTGCGGCCGGCCCTGCCTGACCTGGGCGATGACCTGCGCGGACTGGTAGTTGACCGTGGTGACCGTGATACCGGTCTCCTTGGCGAACGGCTCGTAGATCGCCTTGGTGAGAGCGTCGTTGTAGGCGCCACCGCTGTTGCTGACGACGATCTTCTTCTTGCCGCCGCCACTCGTTGAGCTGCGGCTTTCGCCGGAGCCCAGGAGAGTGCCGCATCCGGTCACCGCCGTGGCAGCGGCGAGCGCACCTGCGGTGCGGAGTACGGTTCTGCGTCCTATCCGGTTGTCTTCCATGGCAGAGCCTCCTGGATTTCGCTGGGGGTACGGGGAATCCGTGACGCGGGGACGTACGGATCCCGTACGGAGGGATGGGGAGTTCAGATGCCGAGCATGCGGTTGACGTCGTCCAGGGACTTCACCGTCACGTAGTCGTAGCCGGGGGTCACGGGGTCGTAGCCGCGGTTCAGGTAGACCAGGTTGCGGAAGCCCATGTCGTGCATCGGCATCAGGTCGTAGCGGGTGTGCGAGGAGACGTGCACGAAGTCCTCGGGGGACGCGTCGAGCCGGTCGAGCATGTACTCGAACGCGGCGTACCGGGGCTTGTAGTAGCCGGCCTGCTCCGCGGTGTAGACCGCGTGGAAGTCCGCCCCGAGCCGGGGCACGCTCTCCGCGAGAAAGGAGTCGTCCGCGTTGGACAGGATCACCAGCTCGTAGTGCTCGCCCATCGTCTTCAGCGGCTCCGGCACGTCCGCGTGCGGGCCCCAGCTGCGCACGCCGTCGGCGAACCGCCTGCCCGCGTCCGGGTCCGCCTTCAGGCCCCACTTGCGGCAGACCCGCTCGAAGGAGTCCTGCAGCACCTGCTCGTAGGCGTAGTACTCGCCGCGGACCTGGTCGTAGCGGTAGCCGCGGAACTCCCGGACGAACTGGTCCCACTGCTCGGCGGGGATCTGATCGCCCACCAGTTCACGGGTGATGGGGGTGATCGGGTATTCGATCAGCGTGCCGTAGCAGTCGAACGAGACGTACTTCGGCCGGAACGAGGGGTCGCTCATGAGGGGCTCCACGTGTGTGTTCTCGAAAAAGGGGTTCGGGGAAAACGGAATCCGGTTCGGTTCGTGTTCAGGCGGCGCCGGCGCCGGCCGGTGCGAGGAAGCCGACGGGGTGGTCCGTCGTGCCGTCGAGCGCCAGGTCGGCGGCGATCTCGCCCATGGCGGGCGAGAGTTTGAAGCCGCTGCCGGAGAAGCCGGCCATGACGACGATGTCGTCCTCGCCGGGGAGATGACCGACGAGCGGGTTGCCGCTGGCGGTGTAGCCCTCCATGTAGACCGACAACCTGATGGGGTCGGGGTTCAGGTCGGGCATCAGCTCCGCGATGAGCTCGCGGAAGGTGGCGAGTTCCTCCGGGCGGACCGTGCGGTCGAGCCGCTCGGGGTCGGGTACGGGCAGGTAGCGGGCGTAGGAGAGGCCCAGCTTGACGGAGATGCCATCGGGTGACGGGAGTCCGTAGCAGTCGTGGGGGGTGCTGCGGACGAAGGCGGGTGCTCCGCCCGCGAACCAGTCGTGGCGGGTGGGGATGTGCCAGGAGCTGATGAGCCTGCGGATGTCGACCGTCCGCGGAAGGTCCGGGAGCAGGGTGTTGACCCACGGGCCGACGGTCACCACCGCGGTGTCCACGTGGTCCGTGCCGTGGTCGGTGACGATGTGCACCCCGCCGCCTGCCGCCGGGGCGATCTCGCGCACCGGTGTGTAGCGGTGCAGCCGGGCGCCCAGTTGCTCGGCGCGGGTGGCGGCGGCCTGGATCGACGCCTCGGGCCTGATGATGGAGCCCATCCGGTCGAGTACGGCCGTGTGCCCGTCCGGGAGGCGGTGCTGCGGGTAGCGACGGGCGAGTTCCTCCCGGTCCAGTACGTCGTGGTCCAGCCGGTGGGTGGTGCTGGCGGAGAGGAGGAGGCGCATGGACGCGGACTCGGTCTCGCCCATCACCAGGCATCCGCCGCGACGGCGCAGCGGGAAGCCGGTCTCGCGCTGGAGCCCGTCCCACATCCGGTCGGCGAGCCGCAGCAGCGGAATGTACCCGGGGTCACCGAGGTGCACGGCGCGGAAGATGCGGGTCTCGCCCCCGGCCGCGCCGCGGTCGTGACCCGGCGCGTACCGGTCGTAGCCGATGACCTCGGCTCCGCGGGCGGCCAGTCGCCACATGGCCTGGCTGCCCATGCTGCCGGTGCCGATGACGGCGACGCGCTTCGGGATGCGGCGCATGAGGTCGCTCCTTTCCCCGGGGGTGGCATGGGTGGCAGTAGTGCCCCCAGCACCGAGCGGACGCCGTGCGGACTCTTCCGGTCCGTGTCCCGCTGGGGATGGCGTTCACTTTCGACCGAGCGAACCCGCAGGTCAACCCACACTCTGTTCCACCTCACGGCCTTCTTGAGACGGTCTGTCACGGCGAGCGTCCAGCCTTTGGAAAGTGCTATCCCCCCTCTTGTCACCGCGATGGGCCGGTGCGAAGGTGGCCCCGCATCCCTCGGAAGAAAGCACCCCCTATGCCGCCCAGACGCCTGGTAAGCGGGCACTTCCTCACCATCGCGGAGGTTTTGCGCCTGCCTGTGCTCACCGAGGGGATGCCGCGCGTTCTGGCCGGAGAGTCACAGCTGCACCGTGCGGTGCGCTGGGTACATGTCACCGAGCTGCTCAACCCCGCCGACTTCCTCGAGGGCGGCGAGCTGGTGCTGACGACCGGCATGCCGTATCCGCAGGACGCCTCTGAGCTGCGGGGTTACGTCGACCAGCTCGCCGATGTCGGCGCGGCCGGACTGGTCGTGGAGCTCGGTCACCGTTACCGGAAGGTGCCCGAGGAGCTGGTGGCCGCCTGCCGTGCCCGTGAGGTGCCGTTGGTCGAGCTCGCCCGCGGTGTCCGGTTCATCGACGTCACGCAGACGGTGCACGCGCTCATCCTCGACACCCAGGGGGCGCTGCTGCGGCGCGGGAGGGACATCCAGGACATCTTCACCGCCCTGACGCTGCGGGGCGCGGGTCCCGAGGAGCTGGTGCACACCACCGCGGAGCTCACCGGAGCACCCGTGGTGCTGGAGGACCTCACCCACCGGGTCCTGATGTGCGACCTGCTCGGCAGGCCGTACGAGCCGGTGGTGTCGGCCTGGTCCCGGCGTTCCCGGGCCGCGCCGACTCTGGAGAAGATCGCGCCGAGCGGCCCGGAGGGGTGGCTGGTCGCGCCCGTGCAGGACCACAACGGGCCGTGGGGGCGGCTGGTCCTGCTGGAGGGCCGGCTGAACGCGGAGCCCGACCCGGAACACGTCCTGGTCCTGGAGCGCGCGGCGGTCGCACTGACCATGGCGCGTCTGGCCGGGCCGGCCTGGTGGGAGCGCCGGGCCCACCGCTCCGTGCTGCGGGACCTGTACGAACGCCGGTTCCGCTCCCCCGCGGACGCCCGCGCCCGCGCCGAGGCCCTCGGACTGCCGGCCTTCGGGCACCGCCTCTTCGCCGTGGTCATCCGCCACACGTACACCGGCGCCGAGGAGCACCTCGACGAACGGGTCGCGAAGGCGCTGACGCAGACCGGCATCCGCGCTCTGGTCGGCGAGACGGCCCCGGGCCGGATCGGCGTGCTCCTCGCACTGGCGCAGGCCAGCGCCTGGCAGCCGGTCGCCGAGCGGATCGGCCGTCTCGCCCGCGAGGAACTCGGAGCGGAAGCCGTCGTCGCCGTCGGCCCGGGGGTGACCGACCTCTCCGGGATCGCCCGGTCGTGGCAGGAGGCCGAGCAGACGGCCGAGGCCATCACGCCGGCGTCCCCGCAGCGGTGGTTCTACGTGCCCGCCGATGTCGGGTTGCCGGAACTCCTGGGCGTCCTGCGGGAGGACACCCGCCTCCAGCGGTATGCGGAACGGCAGTTGACCCGTCTCATCGAGCACGACGACCGCAACGGCGGCGACCTGCTGCCCGCGCTGCGCGCCTATCTGACGGCCGCCGGGAACAAGTCGGTCGCGGCGAAGCTGGCGGGCATGTCCCGGCAGGCGTACTACCAGCGCCTCCACACCATCGAACGACTCCTCGGCTGCGACCTGGAATCAGGGCTGCAGCGCACGTCCCTGCACGTCGCGGTGCTGGTCCTGGACGCGCGAGGAGAAGCTGTTCCCGGTGCATGACGGGGCACGCCGGCTGTCACGCGGAGTAGCCTGGCGGCAACCGGTGCCACAGGGAGACGCCTTGCGTACGTTCGTCGTGTTCGATCTCGAGTTCACGTCATGGCAGGGGGCGCTCGAGCAGGACTGGGGGGCGCCGGGGCAGCTTCGCGAGATCGTGCAGATCGGGGCGCTGCGGCTGCGCGAGGACTTCTCCGTCGCCGAGGAGTTCGAGGCACTGGTACGGCCCGTGACCAATCCGCGACTGTCCGCGTACTTCACCGGGCTCACCGGCATCGGCCAGGAACGGGTGGACCGCGAGGGGGTCGAACCGGCCGCGGCGCTGGGTGACTTCCTCGGTTTCTGCCGGGGGCAGTCCGTGCTGTCGTACGGGAACGACATGGTCGTTCTCGGTGAGAACCTGGGCTGGGCGCGCGCCCGCGGTGAACAGGTCAAGAACGGCTTCCTCCCCGCCCATTTCCTCAACATCCGCCCGTGGCTGAACTCCCTCGCGCCGGAGACGGCTACGGTCAACGTCGGTCGCCTGTGGCAGGTGCTCGGCCTCCCCCGGCCGGCGTCCGGGCAGGAGCACTCGGCACTCTTCGACTGCCATTCCTTCGCCGCGGCCATCGAGCATCTGTGCCGCACCGGAGCCGCCCTGCCCGAGGGGTGCCTGCGGCGCCCTTGAGGGCTTGCACCGTGGAAGAGCACCCGGGGCCGGGCCGTCACGGGATCGACTCCGCGTTCACGCGCCGCGGCACGACGGCCACGGGGCACTCGGCGTGGTGCAGCAGCGTGTGGGCCACCGTGCCGAGTTGGAGCCCGAAGTGGCCCTGCCGGCGCCGTGCTCCCACGATGACCAGGTCGGCCGCGGCCGAGCGGTGCACCAGCACCTTGCGGGCCGGGCCCTCGACCGTGGCGCGGTGCACTCGGACGCCGGGGTGATCGGCCACGGCGTCGCGGAGCAGGTCGTCGAGCTCGGCGCGGGCCCGCTCCTCGTGGTCCCGTTCGGATGCTTCGGTGGATTCGTGCGCCGGGCGGCGCCAGGACCGGACCACGTCCAGGACACCTCCGCGGGACTCGGCCTCGCGGAAGGCGAAGCGTGCCGCTTCATCACCGGTGGCCGGGTCGCCGGCGCCGAGCAGGATCCGCTGGTGGGTGCCGGCCAGGCCGGCCCGGTCGCCGCGTACCACGATGACCGGGCAGTGGGCGCGCGCCGCGACGGCCAGACCGACGGAGCCGAGCAGCAGTCCCTTCAGCTCACCGCGGCCCCGCGAGCCGGTGATCAGGGCGGTGGCGTTCTCGCCCTCGTGCAGCAGGGCGTCCGTCGCATCGGCGAGCAGGACGCCGGTGGACACCTTCACATCGGGGTTGCGCCGCCCGGCGCGCTCCGCCGCGGAAGCGACGACGTGGTCGGCCGCCACCTGCCCGGCGGGGCGGCCCAGACGAACCGACGGGGTGAGGCCCTCGTACCGCTCCCAGAGGGATCCGTGAATCAGCCGCAGGGGAAGCCCGAGCCGGGCCGCCTCGTCCACCGCCCAATCGACCGCCGGCAGACTGCCGTTCGATCCGTCGACACCCACGACCAGGGGACGTTCCATCGTCATCGTTCCCATCGCCTCGTACACGGCATGGTGCAGATCCACTCTCACCGTCGCACCCGCCGCAGCCGGACGCGAGGGGCGGTCGGTCCCCCGCAGGGGCCGTTCGGCCCGTGGTGCGCCACAGGGACCGGGCACAGGCTGAAGCCAGCAGCCCGGGTCGCGGGGCTGCGCCACGGACTCGCCGCCCGGCCGGGTGGGAGTTGAAGGGAGCCGGACGATGACCTCCACCACCAACCTGTCCACGGGCCTCACAGCCGGGCATCGCGAGCAACTGATGCGCATGGCCCGCGAGGTGTCCTTCGACGCGGGCACCCGATTGTTCGAGGAAGGGCGGCGCGCCGACCGGTTCTGGATCGTGCGCACCGGGACGGTCGCACTCGACCTCCGTGTCCCGGGCCGGCGGGCCGCTGTCGTCGAGTCCCTGGGGCACGGCGAGCTGGTCGGCTGGTCGTGGTACTTCCCGCCGTACGTGTGGCAGCTGGGCGGGCAGGCGCTGAGCCCGGTGCGGGCCTACGAGTTCGACGCGGAGGCCGTCCGGGCGATGTGCGCCGAGGACCCCGAGTTCGGTCGTGCGATCGCGGACTGGGTCGGGCGAGTGGTCGCCCACCGGCTGCACGCGTCGCGTGTCCGGCTGCTCGACCTGTACGCCCCCTACGGCAGCGGGGGCCGGATCTGAGCGCTGATGAGCCGGCCAAGCGGCTGCCGGTGGCCAAGCAGCAGGGCGTCCTCGGGAGCCGTGACGCCGTGAGGCACCTCCTCCCCTCCCCCGCCTGGCCGGGGCTTCCACCCCGGAGCGAGCCGCGCCGGTGTCACGGCGACCGCGGTTGACCGCTTCCTCCGCTCAGCCGGTCATCCGCTTCCTCCACTGCGGCCCGACGCGCTCCCACTCCGCGTCCCATTCGGCCAGACGCCGCCGGTCCAGTCGCATGCGCACGAGCCGTCCGCACACCCATACCGCCGTGCCCGCGCCGGCACCGGCCAGGACGCCCGTACCGGACGCCTGGACCATCGCCTCCGCCGGGGCGAGGGGCGCGTCGACCAGCTCGCCGGTGCGGTCCGTCCACACCGTCGTCCGGGTCCCGGCCGCGGCGGCGGGCTCGACCTCGGCCCGCCCGGTGTGCCGCGAGCCGTCCGGGTCGGTCCAGCGCACCGTGGCCCGCACCGTGTCGCCACCGGAACCCTCCTTCGTCACCTGCGGGGCCTTCGGCGCCTGCTCGGTCAGCACGGCCTGCACGGCCTGCGACTCCGCTCGCTCCCGGGCGAGGCTGCGGTCCACCGCTCCGGCCGCCGCCAGGCCCGTGATCACCCCGCCCAGGGCGGCGAGGATCCAGGCGACGAGCACGATCAAGGCCTCCGCGCGGTCGCTGCGGCGCCGGAGCGGATTGCTCCGCCACCGCCACAACCGCACTCCGGTGGCGTTCCTGCCACGGATCCGAGTCATCGCGTCTCACCCCTCACGGGCGTGCCTCCGGTCTGCGCCGCCAGGGCCGCGTGGCGCCTCCCCGCGGTGCGCGCGAGCCGCGGCACCCTCCTGGATCTCCGCGACCGTGTCGTGCGGGCGGCGACGCGTTCAGATCACCGTGATCCGGCGCCCGGTGACGGCGACGGGCTCGATACGCAGCCACAGGTCGCGCCGCCCTCCCGCCCACGGTGTGCTGAAAGCCTGTTCCTCGAGACGGGCGGCCTCGTCGGGGTCCGTCACCGTCGTCGCGGGGCCCCGCACCAGCACGCTCCAGCCCTCGCTGAACGCCTCGTCGATGCGGTCGGCCTCGAAGGCGACCTGGTGGCCGTCCGCCTGTGCCGGGGTCGTGCCGGGCGCGGTGCGGAAGACGATCCCGCCGTCGACGACGCTGTAGTTGACCGGCACGACGACCGGCCCGGAGCCCGTGGGCACGGCCAGGCGTCCCACCCCGTGCGTCGAGAGCAGGGAGCGGCATTCCGCCTCGGTCAGCTCGGTGAACCGGGGGGTGCGGGCGGCCCGGCCGAGGCCGGGCGGCAGCTCGGTGTCGCCGCCGGTCAGGTGCCACACCGTGGTCTTCAGTGCTCCTGCCAGCCGCAGGAGGGTGCCCGCGCCCGGGTCGGCGGCCGGCCGCTCCTCCAGGTACTGGAGGTAGGCCGGTGCCATGCCCGCCCGTGTGGCCGTCTCCTGCCGGCTCAGGCCGAGTTCCGTACGCCGCTGGGTGATCCGCCGCCCGAGGTCGCCCTTCGGGCGTCCTCCCACGGCGTGCGACGAGGCCCGTTCGGTCATGACGCGTCACCCCTCTCCTTCGTCAGGCCGCCCGGTACGGGACGACTTCCTCGTGCGGCTCCTCGCCCAGTACGACCTTGAGAGCACCGGTGTCGGCGGCCCCGGCGAAGACGTCGTACGCCTCCTCCATGTCGGACAGCGGGAAGGTGTGCGTGACCAGCTGCCCGGTGGGCAGGCGGCCTGCGGCCGCCATCCGGAGCAGAGTGGGGGTGGAGTAGGTGTCCACCAGCCCTGTGGTGATGGTGACGTTCTTGATCCACAGGTCTTCCAGATGGAGCGTCGCGGGTTTGCCGTGCACGCCGACGTTGGCGACGTGCCCGCCGGGCCGCACCATGCGCGTGCAGAGTTCGAAGGTTTCCGGAACGCCGACCGCCTCGATGACCACATCCGCGCCCAGCCCGTCGGTGAGGTCCGTGATCAGCTGTTCGGGGGCCTCCCGGGCGTCCGCCACCGCGTCCGCGCCGAGGCGCCTTGCCGCTTCCAGCCGCGCGGCGGCGAGGTCCACCGCGACGATCCGCTCCGGGGCGAACAACCGCGCGGTCGCGACGGCCGCCAGCCCGATGGGGCCGGCGCCGACGACGGCGACGGTGTCTCCCGGGCGTACGTGCCCGTTGAGCACGCCGACCTCGTAGGAGGTCGGGAAGATGTCGGCCAGCAGCACGGCGTCCTTGCTGTCCAGGGCGCTGGGCAGGGGGTGAACCGAGAGGTCCGCGTACGGCACGCGGACGTACTCGGCCTGGGTGCCGTCGATGAGGTGGCCCAGGATCCAGCCTCCGCCGCCCCGGCACTGGCCGTACACGCCCTCGCGGCAGTAGCGGCAGCGCCCGCAGGCGGTGATGCAGGAGACCAGCACCCGGTCGCCCGGCCGCACCGTGCGCACGTCGGCCCCGACGTCGACGATCTCGCCGACCGCCTCGTGCCCCAGCACCGTGCCCGGGCGTACCTCGGGGACGTCGCCTTTGAGGATGTGCAGGTCCGTTCCGCAGATGGTGACGGCGTCGACGCGCACGATGGCGTCGGTGGCCTCCTTGACACCGGGGTCCGGGACGTCCTCCCAGGCGGACTGTCCAGGGCCGTGGAAGACGTAGGCCTTCATGGCGTTACCCACCTTCCTGGCACGGGCGATGTGCCCGGTCTGCCGCAGTTCCAGCTTGGCGCGGATCGGTGCGACGCGCTTGGGCCGGTCGGCCCCGTCCACCGGCCGGCCGGTGCCTTGCGGGACGGTCCGCCGGGGTTCGTACCGCAGATCCTTCCGGCCCGGTCGACAGAGGCCGACCGGCCCTACCGCACGCCCCGGCTGCCGGGCTTTGCTCGGACCATGTCCGACAACCCCGGCAGGTCCACGGCGCCGCCCACGGAGCACACGACACGCGTCGTGACCCTGCGCGGCGAGCTCGACCTGCGCACGGCACCGGCCCTGAGGGCCCGCCTCGACACGCTGACCTCCGGGCCCTGTCCCGACCTGGTGCTGGACCTGCGTCGGGTGTCGTTCATCGACTGCACGGGGCTGGGGGTCCTGTGCCGGGTGCGGAACCGCGTTCGGGCACGGCACGGCCGGCTGCGTCTGGTCACCGACAGCGCCTCTGTCCGGCGCGTCCTTCGGCACACGGGCCTGGCGGGGGTCTTCGAGGTGCTTCCCGGCCTGCCGGTGGGCGTGGCCGGCACGCCCACCGGGGACACCGTCGCCGAGGCGGCGCTCTGACCTCGTCACACGAGAGTCAGCTCGTGGCCGATCTTCGCCGCCCATGCCTCGATCCGCTCGAAGTCGCGGAAGTCCCCGCCCTTTCCGTTGCGGAGGATCATCCGGGCGACCCAGCCCTTCGCGCCCTCGCGGAGGCAGCCTCCGAAGGTGACGTGCTCCCGGGCGTCGAGCCGGGCCATGGCCCGCTTCACCCCGGGCACGGGCGGGATGTCCCGCTCCGAGGCCGAGGGATCGAGCGGGCCGCTGCTGAACAACCACAGCGGGCGCTCGGCCAGGGCCTTGGCGTGGCGCCGGACGAAGCGGCGGGCCTCCTTGTGCCAGTGACCGGCGTACAGGCCGCCACCGACCACGACGGCGTCGTACGCCGCCGCGTCCGGCACGGCTCCGGCCGGGAGGGCCTCGGCCGTCATCCCCTCCTTGGTCAGGACCTCGGCGATGGTCTCGGCGATCTCCGCGGTCGATCCGTTCGTCGTTCCGTAGGCGACGAGCACGTTCGTCGGCATATCGGTCCGCCTCCTCTCACAGGGTGCGCAGCCGGTCGTCGGCCACGCCGCACGGCGCGTACGCACCCGGTGGTGCCGTCCGCGACCAGGGCGTGGACCGGGGGCCTGTCGAGCACATCGCGCGTCATGGTGGTCTCCCCCGGCCTTTCGACGCTTCGAGCATCCGGCGGGCGGGGGTTCCGGCGCATGGGCTGTCCGGGGGTCGGCCGAGGGCCGACCGGCCCCACCGCCGCAGTCACGTCCGCTCGGGGACGACCGCGACGGGGGCAGGCCGCGTGGGGCGGCACAGCATGCGTGACGCGGGCCGATGTGGAGGCCGAAGCGTCCCTGGGGGGTGCCTGGCGCCGAGCACGAGCAGGGCCCATCGTCCTCGTCCTCTCCGGCGCCGGCGGTTCCCGTGCCGCGTCAGTCGTGCGCCACGACGGCGACGGGCGCGGCCGCATGGTGCAGCACGGCGTGTGCCACCGGGCCGATGTGCGCCCCGAACGGGCTGCGGCGGATCCAGCGCCCCACGACGACCAGGGAGGCCGCCCGGGAGGCGGTGATCAGCTGCTCCGAGGGGCTGCCCCAGCGGGACACCTCGACGACCTCGACGGACGGGTACTTCTCGCGCCACGGCCGCACGGCCCCGGTGAGCTCGTCGGCCTGCTGGTGGATGACGTCGTCGTACCGTTCGAGGTCGGCTCCGTGGAGGTAGTACGGGGGCAGATTCCACGCGTGCACGACCCGCAGGCCGGTGTCGCGCCGGGCGGCCTCCTCGAAGGCGAACTCGATCACGGACGCGTCGAGGTGGCCGGTGTCGAGACCGAGCACGACGGGCCGGTAGGCGGTGGCGGCGGACGGGATGCCGGCCGGGTCCGTCTCGTGCTCGTCCGCGGCCTGCTCACCGGCGCGGACCAGGACCACCGGACACCGGGCGTGCGCCACCACGGCGAGACCGACCGAACCCACCAGGAACCCGCCGATCCCGCTCAGGCCCCGCGAGCCCAGGACGAGCAGCTCGGTGGTGCCCGCCGCTTCGCCCAGCACCTCGCTCGGCCGGCCGGCCAGGTGCTCGGCCGTCACCTCCACGCCGGGGTGCCGCAGCCGCAGGCCCTCGGCGGTCTCGCGGGGGATCCTCTCGCTCCGGTTCTGGTGGGTCTCGGCGCCGGGCAGCGGGGCCCGCGCGATGGGTTCCGGCACCGGCTCCCACACATGGAGGAGTCTCAGCGCAAGACCGCGCAGCTTCGCCTCACGCGCCGCCCATTCTGCGGCGGCCCGGCTCTCGGGCGAACCGTCGAGGCCGACGGTGATCGTGCGGGACATACGCGCCACCTCCGAAGCATGTCTACGGTTCGAGCATCGCCTCGCCGGGCCGTCGTGGTGGAGAGGCCACAGGTCCCGTGCCGGGCCCGACCGGCCCCACCGCGGACGCCGGGGCGGCCCGCCCCTGGTGTGCCGGTTCGTACGAAGCGCGGGAGGGGGCGCGCCATCGGCGTGACAGGGGCCGACCGGCCCTGGTGCATCCGGACCCCGCCGGTGATGATCGGGAGCACGGGCGGGTCCGCAGTCCGTGCTTCCGCCGTTCCGGGGAACGAGGGGTCCTGATGACCGAGCCGCGCAGCTTCACCGAGGAGCACCCGATCCGGGTCTTCCTGCTCGACGACCACGAGGTCGTGCGCCGTGGTCTGGCCGAACTGCTGGACGCCGAACCCGACATCTCGGTGGTCGGGGACGCCGAGAACGT
This sequence comes from Streptomyces sp. NPDC057424, assembly GCF_042803315.1. Lineage (NCBI taxonomy): Bacteria > Bacillati > Actinomycetota > Actinomycetes > Kitasatosporales > Streptomycetaceae > Streptomyces > Streptomyces sp. NPDC057424. The sequence continues at coordinate 241,882 of NZ_JBHVCP010000003.1, read as the reverse complement.
CGAGCACGCGCTGGCCCGGGGCCCTGCGCTCCGCCCCGACGTGGCGGTGCTCGACGTGCGCCTGCCCGACGGTGACGGCATCACCGTCTGCCGCGAACTGCGCAGCCGCATGCCCGGGCTGACGTGTCTGATGCTGACATCGTTCGACGACGAGGAGGCCCTGCTCGACGCGATCATGGCCGGGGCCGCGGGCTACGTCCTCAAGCAGATCAAGGGTTCCGACCTGATCTCGGCGGTGCGCACCGTCGCCTCCGGGAGGTCCATGCTCGACCCGGAGACCACCGCCCGGCTGATGCGCTCGCTGCGCGCCGACCCGTCCGGGCAACCGGCCGTCGCCCCCGAGCTGGCGAGCTTGTCGCCGCGTGAACGGGAGATTCTCGTTCTGATCGGGGACGGCCTGACCAACCGCGAGATCGGCAAGAAGCTGTATCTGTCCGAGAAGACCGTCAAGAACCACATCTCCCGGCTGCTGGCCAAGCTCGGCGTCCAGCGCCGCGTCCAGGCCGCGGTCCTCGCGTCACACCTGGAGCAGCCCGGGCCGGGCGAGCGCCCTGGGCACTGAACCCGGCCCGGGGGGGCGGTGGTCAGTCTTTCGCCGGCCGCACCGGTACCCGCCACTCCACCCGGGTGCCGCCGCCTTCCGCGCGTTCGCCGAGCCGGAAGTCTCCGCCGAGCACGGTGGCCCGCTCCTCCATGTTCGTGAGCCCGCTGCGCACGGCGTCCGCCGGAATGCCGCGTCCGTCATCGATCACCCTGAGCGTCAACTCGCCCTGGGCGTACCGCAGGTAGACGTCCACGGAGCGCGCCCCGGCGTGCCGGGCCACGTTGCTCAGGGCCTCGCTCAGCACCGCGAGCGCATGATCGGCGACCTCGCCCGGCACGTCCGTGTCGACCAGCCCCTCGATCCGTACCGCGGGGGCGAAACCCAGGGCCGGCGTCGCCGCCGTGACCGCGTCCGACACCCGGGCGCGCAGGCCCCTGCCCTCCCGGGTGCCGCCCTGCGCCCGCAGTCCGAAGATCGTGGACCGGATGATCTTGATGGTCTCGTCCAGGTCGTCGACGGTCCGCGACAGTCTCTCCGCGGCCTCCGGATGGTCGATGAAGCGCTGGGTGCTCTGCAGGGTCATCCCGGCCGCGAACAGTCTCTGGATGGCCAGGTCGTGCAGGTCACGGGCGATCCGGTCACGGTCCCGGAGCAGCACGATCTGCTCGGCGTCCCGGCGCCGCTCGGCCAGCTCCAGCGCCAGAGCCGCCTGCCCGGCGAACCCCAGCAGGGGGCGCGTGTCGGCGTCCGTGAACGGCGTACGGCCCGCCGCCCGCCCGAGCAGCAGCACCCCGCCCGCCTTGCCGCCCGCCTCCAGCGGCACGCCGACCACAGGCCCGGCGCCGGCCCACTGCGCGGCGTCCCGGCTGGTCCGCGCGTCCTCCTGGATGTCCGTGCTCACCACCGGTTCGTCCGTGGTCAGGACGGCGGCCACGAACCCGTCCTGCCCGGACATCACCAGGCCGCTGCGCCGGTCCGCACCGAGCCCGACGGCGAGCAACGGCGCCAGCGCGTTCTCCTCCGGTACCCGCTCGGCGATCATCCCGACATCGGCGTCGGTGATCTGCCGGGCCTGCTCCACGATCAGTTCCAGCACGTCCGTGCCCGGCGCACCCGACAGCAGCGCGCGAGTGACCTCGGAGCTCGCTTCCAGCCAGCGCTCGCGCAGCCGCGTCTCCTCGTACAGCCGGGCGTTCTCGATCGCCACGCCCGCCGCCACCGCGAGCGTGGAGAGCACCGATTCGTCCTCGGCGTCGAACTCCTCCGCACCGCGCTTCTCGGTGAGGTAGATGTTGCCGAACACCTGGTCGCGCACCCGGATGGGCACCCCCAGGAACGAGTGCATCGGCGGGTGATGGGGAGGGAAGCCGTACGACGACGGGTGCTCGGAGATCTCCGCCAGCCGCAGCGGCTCCGGGTGCCGGATCAGCTCGCCCAGGATGCCGTGCCCGCTGGGCAGGTCGCCGATACGGGCCCGCTGCTCGTCGCTGATGCCGACGGTGTGGAACTCGGAGAGCATGCGGTCGCCGCCGATGACGCCCAGCGCCCCGTACTCGGCGTCCACGAGCACCACGGCCGCCTCGACGATGTGCCGGAGCACCTGCGGCAGATCCAGCTCCTGCCCGACCGACAGCACCGCTTCGAGCAGGCTGTGCACCCGGTCCTGGGTACCCCGGGCCGCGTCGATCCGCGCCTGGAGTTCGTCCAGCAGTTCGTCCAGCCGCAGTTTGGGCAGCGGCTGCTCCGAACGCCCGGACCGTTCCCCGCTCATCGTCGCCTCCGACCGGTTCCCGCGGACGCACCGGAAGGGCGCCTCCTCAGGCTCACCATAGTGGGTTGACGCCCTGCCGGACGGATCGCGGTCCTTGACCGACAGAGCCGAGCGGCCCCCGCGCCCGGGCCGGACGGCCCGAGCGCCGGCACCGGAAGCCACCTAGGGTCGCTGCGGGGACAGCCCCCTCATGAAGCGGGAGCGGAATGACGTGAAGATCATCGCGTACGGAGTCCTCACCGACGAGCGGCCTCTGCTCGAGGCGGCCTTCGAGCAGGCGTTCGGCGACCGCCACGAGCTGCGTTGCCTGCACCTGTTCCTCAACCGGGACACCGCCCCCACCGCGGCCGGTCACGAGATCGTGCTCAGCAGCGTGAACGACACTCTCGACGCCGAGGTGCTGCGGGCTCTCTCCCGGGGCGGTGCCGAGCTGATCGCTCAGCGGGCCACGGGCTACAACAACATCGACCTGGACGCGGCCCGGGAGCTCGGGCTGACGGTGGCCCGGGTGTCGTACTACTCGCCGTACTCGGTCGCGGAGTTCGCCTGGGCCCTCGCCCTGGCAGTGGACCGGCGCATCGTCCGGGCCGCTCATCGCACGCGCGAGTTCGACTTCCGCCTCGACGGGCTGCTGGGCCGCGACCTGCACGGCCGCACCGTGGGCGTGGTGGGCACCGGCAAGATCGGCACGGCGTTCACCCGCATCGCGCACGGCTTCGGCATGCGCCTGCTCGGCTGGGACATCGCCGAGAACCCCGAGTGCCTTGCGCTCGGGATGGAGTACGTCCCGCGCGAGCGGCTGTTCGCCGAGTCCGACCTGGTCAGCCTGCACGTACCGCTGGTGCCGGACACCCACCACCTGGTGGACGCCCGGATGCTGGACCTGATGAAGCCGGACGCCGTCCTGGTCAACTCGAGCCGCGGCGGACTGGTCGACACCGACGCCCTGCTGACGACACTGCGCTCCGGCCGGCTCGCCGGTGTGGGGCTGGACGTGTACGAGGAGGAGGCCGGGGTGTTCTTCCTCGACAAGTCCCTGGAGGTGATGACCGACGAACGCCTCGCCCGGCTGATGACGTTCCCCAACGTGCTGGTCACCTCGCACCAGGCGTACTTCACCCGCGACGCCGTGGGTCAGATCGCCGGGACGACCATGCGCAACATCGAGAGCTACCTCGCGGGCCGCCCGAACGACGACGTCCTGGTCCGCCCCGACTCTTCGCGGAGATAGCGCACCCGATGGGCGGCGCCTGTTCGCCGCTCTGGATGACGCGTGCTCGGCGGCCTCCGGAAGTCGCCGGGCCGGGCCGGCCGGTCGCGACCGTGCAGCGGCTGCCTCGCGGCCGGGGGAGGCGTGGCGGGTGCGCCGTCCCCGGCCGCCCCGGGCGCCTGAGCGGTCCCGCCGTGGAACAGTGGAGGCAGGACGGGCTGGGGCCTGGGGCACCCGCGGGGAAGTGCGGGCCGGACGAAGGAGGCCAGGATGCGTTCCCCTGTGCTGGCAGGCATCGACGGGTCCGGGTGCGCCGCGGCGGCGGCCGACTGGGCGGCCCGGGAGGCAGCGCTGCGCGGTGTTCCGCTGCGGCTGCTGCACGCCTCTCCACCGCTTCCCGGCTCCGTCGTTCCGGGCCCCGCCCTGGACCGGTTGCACCGTATGGGCACCCGGTTGCTCCAGCGGACGGCCGCGGACCTCGCCGACCGCTACCCGGACCTCCGGGTGGAGTGCGAGCAGGCCGATGACGCCCCGGCCGGAGCTCTCCTCACCGCCGCACGTGCTGCGGGACTCCTCGTGGTCGGCACCCGCGGGACGGGCGGTTTCGAGGGACTGGCGGTCGGCTCGGTGGCCCTGCGGACGGCGGCAGCGGCCCCTTGCCCCGTCGTGTTCGTCCCTCCCCGTCCGCGCGCCTTCGCGGAGGAATCGCCCACGGCGCACAGCACCGGCCAGGTCGTGCTGGGGTTCGACGCGCACCGGCCGGTCGGCGAGGTGGCCGACTTCGCCTTCTCGGCCGCCGGGGCACGCGCGGTGCGTCTGCACGTGGTGCAGGCGTGGGCCTTTCCCGCCGAGTCCGTCTCGTCCCGGACCCTGGTGGTGACCGAGGAGGACCGCGCGACCTGGGAGGACGAGGAGGTTCTGCGGCTGTCCGACGCCCTGCGTCCGTGGCGGGAGAAGTACCCGCAGGTGACGATCGGCGCCGATGTCATGCTGCTCCACCCCGCGGAAGCGCTCCTGAACGCCTCTCGGAGCGCGGGCCTGCTCGTCGTGGGCCGTCGCACCGAGCCTCGGTCGGCCGAAGGCCGGCTGGGCCCGGTTTCGCACGCCGTGCTGCACCACACCCGCTGCCCGGTGGCGGTCGTACCGCACAGCGGATGACGCCTCAGCCGTAGAACGCCTCGAACTCGTCGTACAGCGACGGGTTCACCACCTTGTTCTCCACGGTGGCTTCGGCGAGGGGCACGCGGACGATCTCCGTTCCGCGCAGGGCGATCATGCGGCCGAAGTCCCCCTCCTTGACCGCGTCGATGGCGTGCAGCCCGAAACGGGTGGCCAGCCACCGGTCGAAGGCGCTCGGGGTGCCGCCGCGCTGGATGTGCCCCAGGACCGTGGTCCGGGCGTCCTTCTCGGTGCGTGCCGAGATCTCCTGGGCCAGCCATTCGCCGATGCCGGAGAGCCGTACGTGACCGTACTCGTCCAGCGACCGGTCCTTGAGAATCATCTGCCCCTCTTCGGGGGCGGCCCCTTCGGCCACGACGACGATCGGCGCATAGTTGATCTCGAACCGGCGCCGCACCTGCTCGCAGACCTGATCGATGTCGAACGGCCGCTCCGGGATGAGGATCACGTTGGCACCGCCTGCGACGCCGGCGTGCAGGGCGATCCATCCCGAGTGACGCCCCATCACCTCCACCACAAGGGCGCGCATGTGTGACTCGGCGGTGGTGTGGAGGCGGTCGATGGCTTCCGTCGCGATCCCGACGGCGGTGTCGAAACCGAAGGTGTAGTCGGTGCCCGAGACGTCGTTGTCGATGGTCTTCGGTACTCCGACCAGGTTGATCCCCTGACGGCTGAGCTCCGTGGCCGCCCCCAGGGTGTCCTCTCCCCCGATCACGACGAGCGCGTCGATGTCGTGCGAGGCGAGGGTGTCCCGTACCCGTCGCAGCCCGTCCTCGTGCTTGAAGGGGTTCGTGCGGGAAGACCCGAGGATGGTCCCGCCTCGGGGAAGAATCCCCCGGACACTGGAGACGTCCAGGGGGACGACGTCGTTCTTGAGCAGGCCGAGCCAGCCGTCCCGCACGCCGACGAAGTCGAACGAGTACTCCTGGACGCCTTTGCGGACGACGCTGCGGATCACGGCGTTGAGACCCGGACAGTCACCTCCGCCGGTCAGCACTCCGACCTTCATGGGCCTTCTCCCATCGGCTGCACACCCGTCCATTCGCGGCCACAGGGGCAACCGGGCACCGCTGCCGGGGCACCTGGATCGCCGCCTGCCTCCAGCCTCCCCCCGTTCGCTCCACCCCGGCCACTCGACGGATGCCGGCACAGGGCCCTCCAGCCCTCCGATCGAGGTGCCGGTCCTGGTCGCGCTACCCCGTCCACGCGCCGCCGGCCGCCTGCTCGTCAGGGCGGCGCCGACACCCAGCGGGGCGGTACCTGCCGCAGCGGCCCCGGTCCCGGCCGGCACCGGCCCCGAGGACCTGGCCACCGCGGGCCGCCGATGCGAACGGTGCCGGCCTCGTCGCCCGGGAGCCGTACCCGTATCGCCACGGCATGCCGGGGACCGGGCTCCACGGACATTCCGGAATCGCGGGGCCGCCCAGGTGACATCGGGGCCCTGCGGGGAGCCGTGGCCCGGCTGAGTGGCGCGTTCACCCCTATCGTGGATCCGCACAGTGACGGTCGGCGCCGAGGCGGGCAGTAGATGAGGGAACCGCAGATCGACTACGCGGCTGTCTTCCACGCCCTGCCCGGCATGGTGGCGCTGCTCACCCCCGATCTGGTGTACGCCGACGCCAACGAGGACTTCCTCCGGCTGGCCGGGCGCACGCGCGAGCAACTGCTGGGCCGCTACATCTTCGACGTCTTCCCCGAGAACCCGAACGACCCGGCCGCGACCGGCATGCGGGAAACCCGGGCGTCGATGCTGCGCGTGGCCGCGACCGGCGAGCGCGACACCATGGCTCTGCTGCGCTACGACATCGAGGATCCCGAGCGGCCCGGCCACTGGGTGGAGCACTTCTGGAGCCCGGTCAACGCCCCCGTGCCGGGCCCGGACGGGCGGGTGGCGCTGATCGCGCACCGGGTGGAGGAGGTCACCGAGCTCATCCACGCCCGCGGCGGCACGGGCGGCAAGAGCAACCGGGCCCGTGTGCTGGAGGCCGAGCTGTACACCCGCTCGCGCGAACTGCAGGAAGTCAACGAACGCCTGCGCCGGGCCCATGCGCGCGAACGCGAGGTCGCCCTGGCCCTGCAGGCGGCGATGCTGCCCGCCCCGATGCCGGTCGGGCACCACCGGGCAGCCGTCCGCTACCGGCCCGCCGTCGGCGCCCTCAACGTGTGCGGCGACTGGTACGACCTGGTCGACCTGCCCGGCGACCGCATCGCGGTCGCCGTCGGCGACGTCGTCGGCCACGGCCTGGAAGCGGCCGGGGTCATGGGGCAGCTGCGCAGCGCGCTGAGCGCCGCCGCCCGTGTCGCCGACGGTCCCGCCCGTGCCCTGGAGGCCCTCGGGCTGTACGCCCGCCACGTCGAAGGTGCGGAGTCGACCACGGTGGTGAAGACCTACATCGACTGGGACACCCACACCCTCACGTACAGCAGCGCGGGTCACCCGCCACCCCTCCTGCTCCATCCCGACGGCACGGTGACCTTCCTCGACCAAGCGACCGATCCGCCTCTCGGCGCGCGCCCCGAACACGTTCCGCGGCCGCAGGCCAGTACGGCCTTCGTCGAGGGCGCCACCCTGGTCCTCTACTCCGACGGCCTGATCGAGCGCCGTGACGAGGACATCGACACCGGCCTGACCCGCCTTGCCGACTCCCTCGTCCGCCACGGCCGGGCCCGCCCCGAGGCCCTGGCCGATGCCCTTCTGGCCGACCTTCTCCCGCCCACCGGCAACACCGACGACACGGCCCTGGTCATCATCCGCCTGTGAGCCGTCTCCCGAAGGAGCATCCTGCGGGCGAGGGCGGACGCCGTGGAGGGGGAGCCGGGTGAGCCGCCGCCGTGACGGGCCGTTGCGGGACCCTCGGCCCTCCGCGGGGCCCGACCGGCCCATCGGCCCGACGCTTCACGAGGGCGAGTCTGAAAGTGCAGACCCGCGACGAGAGGCACGCCATGACCACCATCCCGGCATCCGGTGAACGCGTGCACGCGCTCCTCACGGACGGCACGACGGTGTGCGTACGCCCTGCGGGGCCGGACGACCGTAAAGCCGTCCTCAGGTTGTACGCGCAGATGTCGGACGCGAACCTGCGGCTGCGCTTCTTCTCCGTGAGCCGGCGTTCCGCCGAGCAGGCCGCCGCCCGGGTCGCCCAGCCGGCCGGTTCCGGCCACCATGCGCTCGTCGCCGAGCACGGCGGCCGGATCATCGGCATCGCCGAGTACCAGCTCGGCCCCGGGACGACACGTGACAGCGCCGAGATCTCGCTCGCGGTCGGCGACGACCGGCACCATCGCGGAGTGGGCACCCTGCTGCTGGAGCACCTCGTCTCCGCCGCCCGCGCGCGAGGCGTGAAGACCTTCACCGCGGACGCTCTCGCCGAGAACCACGAGGTGCTCAAGGTCTTCGCGGACCTGGGACTGCGGGCCGAACGCCGCTTCGAGGGGCCGGAGGTGCGATGCCTGATCCCGCTGGACGACACGGAGAACTACCGCGCCAGCGTCGAGCAGCGTGGGCAGGCCGCGGATGTGGCCAGTCTGGTGCCGCTGCTGCGACCCGGATGCGTCGCCGTCGTCGGGGCCGGCCGCAGGCCCGGCTCGGTGGGCCGGGCCGTCCTGCACAACCTTTCCACCGGTGGGTTCACGGGCCGGCTGTACGCGGTCAACCCGGGCGCGACATCGATCCTCGGCGTCCGCGCCCATCCGGCCGTGAGTGACCTGCCGCGCGTCCCCGACCTGGCGGTGATCGCCGTCCCCGCCGAGGACGTCGCGCACGTCGCCGAGGAGTGTGGACGGTTCGGTGTCCGTGCCCTGCTGGTCGTCACCGCGGGACTGGACGCTCCGCAGTCCGGGGCGCTGCTCGCCGCCTGCCGTGATCACGACATGCGCCTCGTCGGCCCCAACTGCCTGGGCCTGGCCAACACCGACGAACGGGTCCGGCTCGACGCCACCTTCGCCGCCGCCCACCCCGCCCCGGGCAGCGCCGGGGTCGCGGTGCAGTCCGGCGGAGTGGGCATCGCCCTGCTCGGCGGGCTGGAGCGGCTCGGTATCGGCGTGTCCAGCTTCGTCTCGCTCGGCGACAAGTACGACGTCAGTGGCAACGACCTGCTCCAGTGGTGGGAGTCCGACGGGCGCACCGATCTGGCGCTGCTGCACCTGGAGTCCTTCGGCAATCCCCGCGCCTTCTCCCGTACCGCCCGCCGCGTCACACGTCGTATGCCGATCCTGACCGTCGACGCGGGCCGTACCGAGGCGGGCCGCCGTGCCGCCGCCTCGCACACCGCGGCCGCCGCCACGACGACGATGACCCGGCGCGCGCTCTTCGCACAGGCCGGGATCACCGCCACCCGGACGATCCCCGAACTGCTGGAGACCGCCGCCCTGTTGCACTCCCAGCCGCTGCCCACGGCAGGCCGGGTCGTGGTCGTGACCAACGCGGGCGGCGCGGGCGTGCTGGCCGCCGACGCCTGCGCCGAGGCTGGGCTGAACCTGCCCGCGCTGCCACCGGGCCTGGCCGAGGACCTGCTGGCCGTGCTGCCGCGGGGCGCGAGCACCGCCAACCCCGTCGACGCGACGGCGGCGGTCTCCGAGGACCAGTTGCGCGCCTGCGTGGACCGGCTGGCGGCCCACGACGGCATCGACGCGGTACTCGTCGCGCTGGTACCCACCGCCGTGGCCGCCGCGACCGGCGACATCCTCGTCAAAGCCCTCACCCACGCCCCGGAACGCCGCTCCCGCCCCGTCGCCGCCGTCCTCCTGGACCAGGACGTGCCGGTACGGCTGCTGCCCTCGGACACCGGCCGGGTGCCGGCCTACGCCGACCCGCAGGCGGCCGCCCGCGCCCTCGCCCATGCTGCCGAGCGCGCCCGTTGGCTGGCCCGGCCGCCCGGCACCGTCCCGACTCCGGACGGCATCGACACCGCGCGCGGCCGGGCCGTGGTCGACCGGTTCCTGGAGCGGCATCCCGACGGCGCCTGGCTCGACCCGCGTACCTGCGCCGAGCTGCTCGACTGCTACGGCATCCCCCAGTCGCCGTGGGCCTGGGTGGAGACCGAGGACGAGGCCGTGTGGGCCGCCGACCGGCTCAAGGGGCCGGACGGGCATGTCGTCCTCAAGGCTCACTGGCCGGGCCTCGTGCACAAGGCCGCCCAGCACGCGATCCACCTGGACCTGCGGGGCGACGCCCAGGTGCGCGCCGCCTTCCGTGACTTCGACGTCCGCTTCGGTCACCTCATGACGGGGGCCGTGGTCCAGCCGCTCGCCCCGCGCGGCATCGAACTGTTCGCGGGAGTGGTCCAGGACGAGGTGTTCGGGCCGCTGATCCTGTTCGGGCTCGGCGGTACGGCGACGGAGGTCCTGGCCGACCATGCGGCGCGGCTCGCCCCGCTCACCGACCAGGATGTGCACGACCTGATCACCGCGCCCCGCTGCGCGCCGCTCCTCCTCGGACGGGACGGCACCGGCCCGGTCGATCTCGCGGGGCTGGAGCAGTTCCTGCTGCGGCTGTCCCGGATGGCGAGTGACCTGCCCCAGCTGGCGGAGGCGGACTTCAATCCACTCCTCGCCCTGCCCGAGCGCGTCACCGCCCTCGACGCCCGGATCCGGCTGCTGCCGCGCCGCGCACACGATCCCTACCTGCGCCGTCTGCGATGAACGCGCGCGGCACGGAAGGAAGGCGGGACACCATGAAACACAGCAAGGTGGGCACGGTGATGGCATCCGAGGTCGTCCGCGCCGAGCACGGCACGCCGTTCAAGGAGGTGGCCCGGCTGCTCGCCGAGAACCGGATCAGCGGCCTGCCGGTGGTGGACGACGACGAGAAGGTCCTCGGAGTGATCTCCGAGACGGACCTGATGACCCGGCAGGCCGAAGCGCCCGGTCCGTCCGGGCCGCGACGCCGTTTCCACGGGCCGCGGTGGAGGCCGGAGTCGCGCACTCGCCGCGCCAAGGCACGCGCGCGTACGGCCGGGCAGCTCATGTCCCGTCCGGCCGTCACGGTCCACAGCGACGCGACCGTCGCCGAGGCGGCCCGCGTCATGGCACGCCATCGAGTCGAACGGCTGCCGGTCGTCGACGACGAGGAGCGGCTCGTCGGCATCGTCACCCGCCGTGATCTGCTGCAGGTCTTCCTGCGCCCCGACCCGGAGATCCGGTCGGCCATCCGGAACGAGGTGTTCGTCCGGGCCCTGTGGCTGACGCCCTACACCGTCGATGTGGACGTCCACGAGGGCGTGGTCACGCTCTCCGGGCAGCTGGAACGGCTCAGCGAGTGCACCATGGCGGTGGAGATGTGCCGCCAGATGGACGGCGTGGTAGCGGTCGTCGACCATCTCACCCACCGCTTCGACGACTCCTGGCGGCAGCCCGACGAGCCCGCCCCGCAGGGGATCACCGGTCACTGGCTGCGCAGGCTGTGACGCCACCGGCCTCGCGCCCCGGGTGCGGCGGGTGGCTGACTCGCCCGGCCGGACGGCAGCCGCTCCGGCCGCGGGGCTCCCCTGCCGGGCGACACGTCGTGCGCGGGTCCCGGCCGGGCAGTACGGTGCTGGAACAAAGGCCCGACGGCACCGAGGTGCGCGGAGGCGGCATGGCGGACAAGCAGGCGGCGAAACTGCCGCGCAAGGCGTACGAGTCTGAACTGCTGCGCCTGCAGACGGAGCTGGTGAAGCTCCAGGAGTGGGTACGCGCCGAGGGAGCACGGCTGGTCGTCGTCTTCGAGGGGCGGGACGCGGCCGGCAAGGGCGGCACCATCAAACGGGTCGCCGAACACCTCAACCCGCGCGTCGCGCGGATCGCCGCCCTGCCGAAACCCACCGAGCGGGAACGTACCCAGTGGTACTTCCAGCGGTACGTCGAACACCTCCCGGCCGCCGGGGAGATCGTGCTGTTCGACCGGTCCTGGTACAACCGGGCCGGTGTCGAGCGCGTGATGGGCTTCTGTTCGAAGGAGGAGTACCAGCTCTTCCTGCGCCAGTGCCCGATCTTCGAGCGGATGCTGGCAGAGGACGGCATCCTGCTGCGCAAGTACTGGTTCTCGGTGAGCGACACCGAGCAGCAGGAGCGTTTCCGCCGGCGTCTGGAGGACCCGCTGCGGCGCTGGAAGCTGTCACCGATGGACCTGGAGTCGATCAGCCGCTGGGAGGCTTACTCGCGTGCGAAGGACGCGATGATGGTGCACACCGACATCACAGAGGCCCCGTGGTACGTCGTCGAGAGCGACGACAAACGCCGCGCCCGGCTCAACATGATCGCCCATCTGCTGGACTCCGTGCCGTACCACGAGGCGCCCCCTCCCGTGCTGGAACTGCCGGACCGGCCGCCGTCGACCGGCTACCAGCGACCGCCGCGTGACCTGCAGACCTACGTCCCCGACCACGCCGCCCGCCTGTGAACTGCGGTGCGCCCGCGACAGACGCAGCAGCCGGGTGCCAGGATGCGTCCTCGTCCCGCTGCCTCCACGATGAAGACATGGCTCCCGTCGGTCCTGCCGACCGTTTCGACGCGCTCCGGGCTTTGGCCGACCGGCGCGGGCGGCCCGGAGGCCGGTTGATCGAATCCCTGGCCGAGGCCCGGGCGGGAACGGCGAACGGTCCCGAGGACTGGGCCCCGGCTGTCGCCGCCCAGGCCGGGCTGCCCGCCGCCGCCGCGCTCGGACCCGCGCGATACTACGCCGACCTCGCCACCCCGCACGGCCGCCGTCACGTCCGGGTGTGCGTCGCCACTGCCTGCTTCGCGGCACGGACCGGACGCCATCTCACCGACGTCGAGGACGCACTCGGCGTCATCTCCGGCACGGCTTCGCCGGAAGGCGACGTGTCGGTGCAGGCCGTCCGGTGTCTGGGCTACTGCTATGTGGGGCCCGCCGCGCTCGACGGCGACACGCCCTGCACAGGTCCGACGCTCACCGGTCAGCTCACCGGGCGGCAGCCACCGTCGGCGCCGGGGATCCCGGCGGCCGACTTCACCGGTGACCCGGTTCTGCTGGGTGGCGTGCTCGCCGGTGAGCCCGCGTGGCAGGTGTGGCCGACGGCGGTGAGGACGGGCACCCCGGACGAGGTCCTCGGAGAGGTCGCGGCGTCCGGGCTACGAGGGCGTGGCGGCGCGGGTTTCCGGGTGGCGGCGAAGTGGGAAGCGGCCGGCCGCGGCGCCGGCACGGTGGTCGTGGCCAACGGCGACGAAGGAGACCCTGGCTCGTACGCCGACAGACTGCTGATGGAGGCCGATCCGGCACGGGTGCTGGAGGGGCTGGCCCTGGCCTGTTTCGCCTGCGGGGCCCGACAGGGCGTGGTGCTGGTGCGCTCCGAGTACCCGGCGGCTCTGGCACGGATGCGGGAGGCCGTGGGGCACGCGTATGCCGACGGCCATCTCGGCCCCTCCGTGCACGGTACGGGCACCGCGCTCGACATCCGGCTCGTCGAAGGCGCCGGTTCCTACGTCGCCGGTGAGGAGACCGCGCTGATCGCGGGGCTGGAGGGCGGTCGGGGATGCGCCAGTCCGCGCCCGCCGTACCCGACCGAGCGTGGCCTGTGGGACGCGCCGACCGTGGTCAACAACGTGGAGACCCTGGCGGCCGTGCCGTGGATCGTCCGGCGGGGCGGCGAGGCGTACGCCCGGCGTGGCACGCCCGCCGAGACGGGGACCAAGCTGGTGTGTCTCTCCGAACGGTTCGCCCGGCCGGGTTGCTACGAGGTCGAGATCGGCACGCCCGTGCGGCGGATCGTCACGGAACTGGGCGGCGGCCTGAAGGCCGGTGCCGAGCTCGCCGCTCTCCAAGTGGGTGGGCCACTCGGTGGGTTCCTTGCCGCCGACGCCCTCGACGTACCTCTGTCGGACGCCGGCCTGTCGGCTCGGGGCGCCGCCCTGGGCCATGCCGGTCTGGTGGCCTTCGACCAGCGCGTGGCGCCGCAGGACGTGATGCGGCACGTCTGGGAGTTCGCCGCGGCCGAGAGCTGCGGGGCGTGTTCGCCCTGCCGGGTCGGCTCGCGCCGCGGCCTGGAGATGGCGCACGCCGGGACTCGGCCGGGCCAGGAGTGGGAACGGCTGTCGCGTGTCCTGGCCGAGGCCAGCCTGTGTGCCTTCGGGCGGCGGATCCCGCCGGCCGTGCAGAGCCTCGCCCGCGCCTACGGGGACCGGCTGGCGGGGTGGGGCCCATGACCGGAATCGCGGTGGAGGTCGACGGGACCGGCGTCGAGGTGCCCGAGGGGACTTCGCTGCTCACGGCGGTGCGGGCGGCCGGGGTCGAGCTGCCCACGCTCTGCTCCGACGACCGGCTCAGCCCTGCCGGATCCTGCCGTACCTGCCTGGTACGGGCCGACGGGCGCGTCGCCGCGGCGTGTGTCACCCCCTCGTCCCCCGGCACCCGCATCGACACCGCTGCTGATGATCTTGTACAGCTGCGCAGGGACGCGGTGGAGGTCATCGTCTCCGCTCTGCCGCCCCGGGCGCTCGCCGAGGGCGGTCTCGGTGAACTGGCCCATGTGTGCCGGTCGATGGGCATCGGTCCCGAGAAGGCGCAGGGTTCCGGGGACCGGGGCGGGGACGACTCCCACCCGTACGTCCATCTCGACCGGGACCTGTGCATCGCCTGCGGCCGGTGTGTGCGGATGTGCTCCGAGGTGCAGGGGACCTTCGCCCTGACTCTGGTCGGCAGAGGCGCAGACACGGTGGTGGCCCCGGGGACCGGCGGGCCCTGGGCCGAGTCGGACTGCGTGGCCTGCGGGGGCTGCGTGGACACCTGCCCCACGGGCGCGATCACCCAGCCCGGACCGGCGCGCGGGATCACGTCCGCGTTCCCGCCCGGGGTGGCTCGGACGCGCACCACCTGCGGCTACTGCGGCGTGGGCTGCACCCTGGAGGTGGTCACCCAGGACGGTGACGTCGCGGCGGTGCTGCCCGCCCGGGACGGTCCGGTCAACCACGGGCACGCGTGTGTGAAGGGCCGCTTCGCCCACGGATTCCGCACGTCCCCCGAGCGGCTCACCCGGCCCCTGCTCCGGCGCGGCGGCACGCTGGAGCCGGCCGGCTGGGACGAGGCGCTCGGCCATGTCGCCCGGGGCCTGCGTGCGGCCGTCGAGGCCGGCGGCCCGGATGCCGTGGCGGCGATCTCCTCGGCCCGCGCCACCAACGAGGACAACTACCTCGTCCAGAAGTTCATGCGGGTCGTCATCGGCACCAACAACGTCGACAACTGCTCCCGCCTCTGCCACTCCCCCTCCGCCGCCGGCCTGACGGCGTCCTTCGGGCTCTCCGGCGGCACCGACACCTTCGACGACATGGAGCGGGCCGACTGTCTGCTGGTGGTCGGCGCCAACCCCGTCGAAGCCCACCCGGTGGTCGGGGCACGGCTGCTGCGGCGGGTGCTGCACGGAGCCAAGCTGGTCGTCGCCGACCCCCGCGCGGTCGGGCTCGCCCTGCACGCCGACGTCCACCTGCGGCCCCGCCCGGGCACCAACGTCGCGCTGTTCCACGGGCTGGCCCACGTCCTGCTCGCCGAGGGACTGACCGACGAGGAGTTCCTGAGCGAGCGGGCGACCGGGCTGCCGGAGCTCACCGGGCTGCTGGCCGGCTACCCGCCCGACCGGGTCGCGGACATCACCGGCGTACCCGCCACGGACCTGGTCGCCGCCGCCCGCCTCTACGGCGGGGCCGGGTGTCCGGCCATCGTCTACGGCCTGGGCGTCACCGAGCACCTCCACGGCACCGACGGGGTACGGTCGCTGGCCAACCTGGCGATTTTGCGCGGCGCCGTGGGAACCGGCCGGGGCCTCGGGGTCAACCCGCTGCGCGGCCAGAACAACGTGCAGGGCGCCTCCGACATGGGTGCCCTGCCGGACCTGCTGCCCGGATACGGCAAGGTGACCGACCCGGCCGTCCGCGCGCGGGCGGAGGACGTCTGGGGCGCACCGGTCCCGGCACGGCCCGGTCTGCGGATCCCGGACATGTTCGCCGCCGCACGGGCGGGAGACCTGCGGGCCCTGTGGGTCATCGGCGAGGACGTCCGCGCCACCGACCCCGACGCCAACCGGGTGGCCCAGGCCCTGGACGCCTGCCCGCTCGTCGTGTGCAGCGAACTGTTCCTGTCCGAGACCGCCCGGCACGCCGACGTCGTCCTGCCGGTCGCCTCCTGGCTGGAGAAGGACGGGACCTTCGTCAACTTCGACCGCCGGTTCCAGCGGGTCCGCCCCGCCGTTCCCCCGCCGGGAGAGAGCCGGACCGACTTCGACGTCGTCCGGGCCCTCGCCACCATGATGGGAGTCGACCTGGGCTGCGCGACACCCGCCGATGCGCTCGCCGAGTGCGCGCGACTCGCGCCCGTCTTCGCCGGGCTCTCCCACGACCGGCTGGACCGCGAGGGCGCCGTCCCCTGGCCCTGCCGCGCCCCCGACCGGCCGGGGGAGGCCAAGCTGTACCTGGAGCGGTTCGCGACGCCGGACGGCCGCGCCCACCTCGCCGCCGCCCCCTACCTCCCTCCCGGCGAGCAGCCCGACGACGGCTACCCGCTGGTCCTGGTCACCGGGCGGCGCTGGGCGCACTACAACTCCGGCAGCATGACCCGGCGGGGCGGCAACCTCGCCCTCGCTCCGGTGGACTTCCTCGATCTCCACCCCGACGACGCCGCCCGGTACGGGCTGCGGGGCGGCGAGGAGGTCTCGGTGGAGAGCCGGCACGGCCGGGCCCGGCTGATCGCCCGCGTCAGTGAACAGACAGCTCCCGGCCAGGTCTTCTGCTCCTTCCACTTTCCCGCGAGCGGCGTGAACCGCCTGACCTCCGACCACGCGGACACCGTCACGTCCTGCCCCGAGTACAAGGTCACCGCGGTCCGCGTGGCCACGCCGTGACGGCGACGGTCCGAGGCACTCGGCCATGGGTATCCGAACTCCCGTGCAGACACCCGGAGACGGGGGGCACGGGCCGGCGGCCCTGAGCGGAACGGGCGGCCCCGCGGTGCAGACGCTCACGACCACGGAGGTCTTCGCCGCGGTGGACACCTCGCCGCGGGGACTCGCGGCGGCGGACGCGGCGGCACGGCGCGACCGGTACGGCCCCAACGAACTCCCGCCCGCCGGGCGACGGGGACTGTGGCGAGAGCTGGCCGGCCAGTTCACCGACCTCTTCGCCGTCGTGCTGCTCGTCGCGTCGGCGATCACGTTCCTGGCCTACGGGCTTCAGAAGCCCCCGGACGTGGGCACTCTGCAACTGGCCGTGGCGATCCTCGGCGTGGTGCTGCTGAACGCGGCCATCGGCTTCGCGCAGGAGTACTCCGCCGAGCGAACGGCCGAGTCGCTGCAGGCCATGGTGCCGCACACCTGCCGGGTGCTCCGCGACGGCGAGCGGCGGGAGGTGCCCGCACGCGACCTGGTGCCCGGGGACGTGGTCGTCCTGGAGGCCGGCGACGCGGTACCGGCGGACTGCCGCCTCGTGGAGGCCCACGAGGTCTCCGTCAACAACGCGGCGCTGACCGGGGAAAGCGACGCCGTCGGCCGAACGGCCGAGACGGTGGCGGCCGGACCGGTGCTCCAGGCCCGCAACTGCCTGTTCATGGGCACCGACGTCGTGGCGGGTTCCGCGAAGGCGGTGGTGTTCGCCACCGGCGCGGCGACCGAGTTCGGAGGGATCTTCCGGCTCGCCGCCGCGGCGCCGCGGCAGAAGACTCCGCTGCAGCGCCAGGTGGCCTTGATGGCCCGCAGGGTCGCGGGAACCGCGCTGGCGATCGGTGCCGCCCTGTTCGCGGTGCGTGTGCCCACCGGGCAGCCGTTCGTCGAGACCTTCGTGTTCGCGCTCGGGGTCATGGTCGCCCTCGTCCCCGAGGGCCTGCCCGCGACGCTGTCGGTGTCACTGGCGATCGGGGTGCGGCGCATGGCCCGTCGGCACGCCCTGGTGAAGCAGCTGCTGGCCGTGGAGGCGCTGGGGTCCACCACCGTCGTGTGCACGGACAAGACGGGCACACTCACCCAGGCGGAGATGACCGTCGTGCAGGTGTGGGCGGGCGGCACGCGGCACGCCGTGTCCGGGGTGGGGTACGCGCCTGAGGGCGACGTGGCCGACCCGCGGCCGGTGCGGGACCTGCTGCGGGTCGCGGCACTGTGCTCCAACGCCCGGCTGGTGCCTCCGTCGGACCGCCAGGGATGGCGGGTGCTCGGCGACACCACTGAAGGCGCCCTGCTGGTGGCCGCGGCGAAGGCCGGAATCGACCGTGCCGCCGAGGAAGCGGCGACGCCGCGCGTGGCGGAGTACCCCTTCGACTCGGTCCGCAAGCTGATGAGCACCGTGCACGGTGACACCGCCGACGGCTACCACGCGTACGTCAAGGGCGCGCCGCAGGAGTTGCTGGCCCGCTGCACGCGCATCGACCGGAGCGGAGAGCGGCTGCCGCTGACCGAGGAGCTGCGTGCCGCTGTGATCGCCGCCAACGACGAGCTGGCCTCGCAGGGGCTGCGCGTGCTGGCGGCGGCACGGCGGCCCGTGTCGGGCCCCCGCCCCGCCCAGGGCGAGGTGGAGTCGGAGCTGACGCTCCTGGGGCTCGTCGGCATGCTCGACCCGCCGCGGCCCGAGGTCAGCGAAGCGGTCGCCGCCTGCCGACGGGCCCGTATCCGGATCGTCATGGTCACCGGGGACCACCAGCTGACGGCCGAGGCCGTCGCCCGTCGCGTGGGTATCGTCTCCCGGCCTCAGCCCACCGTGGTGACCGGGGCACGGCTCGACGCCCTCGACGACGACGGACTGGACACCCTCTTGGCCGCGCCGGACGAGCTGCTGCTGTGCCGGGTCAGCCCGGAACACAAGATGCGGGTCGTCACGGCGCTGCAGCGACGGGGCGAAGTCGTCGCGGTCACCGGCGACGGTGCCAACGACGCGCCCGCCCTCAAGCACGCCGACATCGGCGTCGCGATGGGCGACTCCGGCACCGATGTCGCCCGGGAGGCGGCGGTGATGGTGCTGCTGGACGACTCGTTCGCCTCCATCGCCGCGGCGGTCAGGCTCGGCCGGTCGGTCTACCAGAACATCCGCAAGTTCCTGGTCTACGTCTTCAGCAGCAACATCGGCGAGCTCGGTCCGATCGTGGCCGCGACCTTCGCCGGGTTCCCGCTGGTTCCCCTCAGCGCCGTGCAGATCCTCGCCATCGACCTCGGCTCCGACGTCCTGCCCGCCCTCGCGCTCGGCGCCGAGCCGCCTGAGCCCGACGTGATGGACCGCCCGCCCCGCTCCCGGCGCGAACGGCTCTTCTCGTCCGCCGTGATGGGGCGCATCCTCTTCCTGGGCGGCATCCAGGCCCTCGGTGTGACCGCCGTGTTCTTCTGGCACATCCACGCCTCCGGAATCCCGTACGCGGACATCACCGAGGACGACACCGTCTACCGGGAAGCGGTCACTCTGGTCCAGGCGGGGGTCGTGCTCAGCCAGTTCTTCGTCGCCCTGGCGGTACGCACGGACCGGCAGAGCGTGTTCCGCATCGGCCTGCTGTCCAACCCGTGGCTGCTGGCCGCCGGTGGCTTCGGCATCGCACTGATGGCGGCGATCAGCTACCTGCCCCCGCTCCAGGCGCTCTTCAACACCGCTCCGCTGGCCGCCGCGGACTGGGCGGTCCTCGCCGCCTTCGGCGCGCTGCTGCTGGCCGCGGAGGAATGCCGCAAGGGGTGGCTGCGCCGCCGACGGCCGACGAGTCCGAAGGGAGAAGCACGATGAGAGTGATCATCGCGGGCTGCGGCCGGGTGGGATCCACACTCGCGGTCCAGCTCGTCGCCGAGGGCCACGACGTGCGGCTCATCGACCGGTCGGGCCGGGCCCGCAGGAGGCTCCCGGCCGGCTTCCCGGGCCGGTTCCACGAGGGCAACGGGTACAGCCGCGCGGTGCTCGAGGCAGCCGGGATCGAGCACGCGGACGCGTTCGTCGCCGTCACCTCGGGCGACAACAGCAACATCGTCAGCGCGCGGACGGCCAAGGAGACCTACCGCGTGCCGATCGTCCTCGCCCGCATCTACGATCCCCGCCGCGCCGACATCTACCGGGAACTCGGCATCCCCACCATCGCCAGCGTCCGCTGGACGGTCCACCGGATTCACCAGATGCTGCTGCACCGCCACCTCACGCCCGAACTGGCCTTCGGCAACGGCGAGACCCTGCTGGTCCGCTCGCAGCTGCCCGACTACCTCACCGGGCGACGCCTGACCGAGTGCGACGTCGACGGCGAGATCCGCGTCGTGGAGATCACACGCGCGGGCCGCTCGCTCGTGCCCGCGCACAGCACCCTGGCCGAGCGCGGCGATCTGGTCACCTTCGCCGTGTCCGCCACCTCGCTGGGCAGGCTGCGCGGCTTCCTGGACAAGGAGCTGGGGACATGAGGGCTCTCATCGCCGGCGCGGGACGCCTGGGCACCCAGATCGCCCAGGTCCTGGCCGCCGCCCGCAACGACGTCACCCTCGTCGACGTCGACGAGGACCGCATCGCCGAGCTCGAAGGCCACCTCCCCGTACGCCTCGTGGCCGGGGACGCATGCGAACCCGCCTTCCTGGAGCACGCCGGCGCACTCACCGCCGACCTCGTCATCGCCACCACCGGCACGGACGAGGACAACCTCGTCATCAGCCTCCTCGCCAAGCGGCAGTTCGCCGTCCCCCGTGTGGCGGCCCGCGTCAACGACGCGGAGAACGCCTGGCTCTTCGACCAGCACTGGGGCGTCGACACCGCGGTACCCGCCGCCACCCCCCTGATCTCCCTCATCGAGGAAGCCACCGGTGCCACCGACACCGTCGCCCTGCTGCGACTGAGCAAGGCGGGTGTCGACGTCATCGAGACGACGATCACGGCGCGGTCCCGCGCCGCGGGCCGCACGCTCGTCGAGATCCCCCTTCCCGAGGGCGCCGTCATCGCGACCGTCATCCGCGACGGCCAACCCACCGTCCCCGCCCCCGGGATGCGGCTCCGGCCCGGCGACGAGCTGCTCGTCGTCTCCCACGCCGCCACCGAACAGGAGATCCACACCGCGTTCCAGTGAGGCCGACGTCCCGGCCGAGGGCAGGGGAGCGACCTCGTCAGTGGGACGCGCAGACCATCTCGACGAAGTGGCCCACCTTCTCCTCCGGCAGCCGGCGTGCGAGGTCGGCCTCGCTGATCATGCCGACCAGCCGGTGATCGTCGATGACCGGAAGCCGCCTGATCCTGTGCTCCTCCATGGCCCGCAGCACCTCGTCCGTGTCGGCCCCGGCGTCGACGGTGATCGGCTTGCCCTGCGCGAGCAGGCCCGCGTTCATGGTCCTCGGGTCCTTGCCCTTGGCAAGACACTTCACCACGATGTCCCGGTCGGTGATGATCCCGTGGAGCCGGTCGTCCGGCCCGCAGACCGGGAGGGCTCCGACGTCCAGCTCGCTCATCCGGCGTGCCGCGTCCTCCAGTGATTCGTCCTCCTGCACGCAGACGGCACCGGCGTGCATGATCTCCCGTGCTGTGGTCATGGCCGTCTCCTTCGGGTCTCGCGGTCCGCGTCGCCGGGACGCGCCGTGGAGTCGGCCCGCCCCGACTGCTGCCCTTACGGCCAGTGTGGTTTCTCCGCAATCGATCCGCACGCGGGGAGAGCGGGGTTCAGCCGTCGGCCCCGCTCGTGCCCTTCCCCAGCGTCCGGGCTGCCCAGCGGCGTCTGACGGCGTCCTCGTGCTCGATCTGCTCCAGAGCGAGTTCGACCCGGGCGAGTGCCGTCTCGAGACGGGGGATCCAGTGGCGTCGCAGCGCGCGGACCCGTCGGCGGGTGCTCAGCACCTCCGCTCCGACGATCCGGGATGCCGCCCGCGCGGCGGCGTACTCTGCGGCTGCCCGTACGGCCTCGCGGTAGGCGGCTTCGGCATGTACCAGGGCGGTGTTGGCCGGTGCGGCCGAGCTGGGAGCGCGGTCCGGCACGACGCAGGTGACTTCGGACGGATGGCGGACGCCCATGGTGACCGTCTCGCCGACCGTGATCCTCGCGGGGCCGACTCCGGCTGCCGCCCTGTCGAGGGCGTGCTCCCCGCCGAGGAGGACCGCTCGCACCAGCCAGGTGTCGGCTTCCTTCACCCGGTCGTGCCATCGGCTGCCACTGCGTTCTTCGGCCCGGCGCAGGTGTTCGTGACGTGAGAGCAGGATGCGCAGCTTCTGTTCGAGGAGGTCGGCGCCCCGAGCGGCGACATCCAGCCGGTGCCGCAGGTGCAGTCGGCCGGCGCGTGAGGGCGGGAGACGGGACGGGGTCGTCACTCGGCCGTCCCCCTCTCGTCGCCCTCCCCGGAGCCACGGCTGTTCTCTCCCGCCCTTTCCTCCTCGGCCTCCAATTCCTCCTCGGCCCCGTGTGCGTCGAGCAGGGCGGCGGGCAGCATGGAGAGCTGGCTCCGGGGCAGGGTCAACAGCGCGTTCCAGGCGGCTTCCAACGTCTGGTCCAAGGACCGCGCTTCGTCGCTTCGCTGGTTCACGAACCGGTGGAGGAAGGCCTCCCGGTACACGAGATGGCGGCGGTCGGTCGGGCTCAGCGCACCCTCGCCGACCAGGTCCGCGAGTTCGCGGACCTGCCGGGCCCGGGCGAGTGCGGCGAGCGACTGCGCCGCGACGTCGAGGTGGTCGTCCCGGGTGCGGCCCGGGCCCGCTCCCTTGCGCATCAGGCGGGACAGCGAGGAGAGGGCGTCCACGGGCGGGTACACGCCCAGGGCGTGCGTCTGGCGGGAGAGCACGATCTGGCCCTCGGTGATGTAGCCGGTCAGGTCCGGCACCGGGTGGGTGATGTCTCCGGCGGGCATGGTGAGGACGGGCAGGACGGTGACGGATCCGGGGTGTCCGCGGAGTCTGCCGCAGCGCTCGTAGAGGGAGGCCAGATCGCTGTAGAGGTATCCGGGGTAGGCACGGCGGGCCGGTATCTCGCCGCGGGCGGCCGAGACCTCGCGCAGCGCCTCGGCGTAGCTGGTCATGTCGCTCATCACGACGAGCACGTGCCGTCCGCCGGTGAAGGCGAGGTCCTCGGCGATCGTCAGCGCCAGGCGCGGGGTGAGGATGCGTTCAATCACCGGGTCGTCGGCGGTGTTGAGCAGCAGGACCAGTTCGCCGGCGGCCGAGCGTTCCTCCAGGGCGTCCCGGACGAACGAGGCGTCCGGGTGGGTGAGGCCCATGCCGGCGAAGACCACGCTGAACGACTCGCCGCCGACGGTGGACTGGGCCGCGATCTGGGCAGCGAGCTCGAGATGGGGCAGTCCGGCCGTGGAGAACACCGGCAGCTTCTGCCCGCGCACCAGGGTGGTCAGTGCGTCGACCGCGCCGACACCGGTGATGACCGGCGCGGAGGGTGGCTCCCTGCGGACGGGGTTGATGGGGCTGCCGCCGACCGCGACGCTGCTGTGCCCGAACACCGGTGGCCCGCCGTCGAGGGGCTCGCCGCGTCCGTTACAGACCCTGCCCAGCCAGCCAGGGCCCACGGGGATGCGCAGCGGCCCTCCCGTGAAGGCCACCCGGATGCCTCTGGGGTCCATTCCGGCGGTGTCCTCCAGGACCTGGACCACGGCGAGGCCGCGGTCCACCTCCAGGACGAGACCATGGCGCTGCTCGCCGGACTCCAGGCTGATCCGGACGTACTCGTCCCAGCCGACGCCCGTGACTCCTTCCACGACGGCGAGCGGCCCCCGCAGCTCCCGGATCGCCGTGTACTCGACGTCGCCCCACAGGGTCACAGCCGTTCGCCTCCCCCGCGGCAGTCACCGCTCACCTCACCGCACCTCCCGGAGCCGGGCGAGCATGGCGTCCCGCCGTGCCGCCACTCCCCCGGCGTCGTGCGGGCCGACCGCCTCGCGGGCACGGAGCACCGGTTCGAAGTCCGTCTCCTCGACGACGGTCGCCGGTACACCCGAGTCGACCAGTTCCCGGCAGCGGTCGACGACCGCGAGCACGGCGTCGACCAGTGCGGCGGTCTTGTCCGCACCGCAGTACGCGTCCCGGTCCGACAGGGCACTCTGCTGGAGCACCCCCTCACGCAGGAGCCGTCCGGCGAGGACGCTGACGCGCTCCTGGTCGGGCAGCGCCGTGATGCCGATCAGGTCGACGAGGTCGGCCAGCCGGTCCGCCTCGGCCAGCAGGGCCGCGACGCGTGCGCGCCGTGCCGGCCAGGCGGGGTCGCCCGCCGCCGCCTGCCGGACGCCGAGCGTCGCCGCGTCGCGGGAGAACGACCCCGACCAGGACAGGGCCGGATAGTGCCGGGCGTAGGCGAGGTCGCGGTCCAGCGACCACAGGCAGCGGACGAACCGCTCGGTGTGCGCGGTGACCGGCTCGGTCATGTCGCCGCCCGGCGGTGAGACCGCGCCGATCACGGTGACCGAGCCGCGCTCGCCGCCGAGCGTGGTCACGGCTCCCGCCCGCTCGTAGAACGCGGCGATCGCCGAGGCGAGAGAGGCCGGATAGCCCTCCTCCGCCGGCAGCTCGCCGGTCCGGGAGGCGAACTCGCGCAGTGCCTCGGCCCACCGGGAGGTCGAGTCGGCGATGACCACGACGTCGAGTCCCATGTCGCGGAAGTACTCGGCGACCGTGGCGCCGGTGTGGATGCTCGCCTCGCGGGCCATCATCGGCATGTTGGAGGTGTTGGCGACGGTCACGGTCCGGTCGGCGAGCCGTCCGCCGGTACGGGGGTCCTCGAGTGCGGAGAACTCGGCGATGACATCGGCCATCTCGTTGCCCCGTTCGCCGCAGCCGACGTAGACGATCACGTCGGCGTCGCACCACTTGGCGATCTGTTGCAGCAGCACGGTCTTGCCGGTTCCGAAGCCGCCCGGAACGGCTACGGTGCCGCCGTGGGCCACGGGGAAGAGCAGGTCGATGACGCGCTGTCCGGTGCTCAGCACCTGCGGCTCGCCACCGCGCTCGCGTACCGGACGCGGCCGGCGTACGGGCCAGGTGGCGCCGATCCGCACGTCGGTGCCGTCCACCACGGCCACGACGGCATCCTGCGGATAGTCGCCCGCGTCCGCGATGCGTTCCACGACGCCACCGGCTCCCGGCGGTACCAGCACACGCACCCTCACCGGTCCGGCCCCCAGCACCTCTCCGAGTTCCTCACCCGCCGAGGCCCGTGCGCCCTCCTTCACCCGCGGGACGAACGACCAGCTCCGGTCCTGCCCGGCGGCTTGGGCCGCGCCGGGGACGAGCCGGTCCCCGGCGCCGGCCAGTGGCCGGAGCAGACCGTCGAAGATTCCCCCCAGCAGTCCGGGGCCGAGGAGCGCGGAGAGCGGTCTCCCTCCGGGGTAGGCGGGGTCACCGGGCGCGAGCCCTCCGGTGTACTCGTACACCTGGACGGTGACGATGTCGCCGCTGATCGCCACCACCTCACCGGGCAGGCGGGCGTCCCCGAGGAACACCAGGTCGTGCATCGCCGCCCCCTCGGTGTACGCGACCTCGACCAGCGGCCCGGCGACCCGCAGGACACTGGAGGAGACCTTCGCTTTCACGGCGCCCACAGCGTCTCGGCCTCCACGTCGGCCCGGACCAGCGCACGCGCGGCCAGGGCGTCCAGGGTGCAGTCGACCCGCCGCCCCGGAGCGTGGGCGACCACGCCCCCGCCGGGCTGCACGGTGACCTCCGCGTCCGGTCCGAGAAGCCGGCGCGCGTGCCCGGTCAGCCGCTCCAGGACGGACGCGTAGTCCGGCGCGCGCCGCAGTTCCCGGACGCGCTCGGTGACGCGGCGGCGCAGCTCCTCGTACGCCTCACGCCGGGCTGCCAGTTCCTGAGCCCTCGCCTGTCGTCGGGCCCGCGCGCGCAGGTCACGGCCCGCGGCCCCGCCCTGGGTCTCGCCCTCACGGCGGGCTTCGTCAAGAATCCTCCGGGCCTCGGTGCGGGCGTCGTCGAGCAGGTCCGCCGCATCGTGTTCGGCACGGGCCAGGAGCTCGGCGGCCTCGGCATGGGCAGCCCGCAGCAACTCGGTACGCACGGGCTGGAGTGCGGCCCCGGCCTCGTCCGGGGCGGGCGTCCTCATGGCGGCATCACCGCGGACAGCGGTGTGGTGGCCTCCGACGGCGCCGGGCCCAGTGCGTCGGCCGCCGCCGGAGTGAGGATCACCAGCTCCACGTCGTCCGGCAGGTTCCGCCACGCCTCCCGTACCGCGTCCGGCTCCTCTGCGGGCAGCGTGTGCACCCCGGCCAGCGCGAACCCCGCCACCCTCACCGGTTCTCCGATGGCGACCACGCGTCCCATGTCACGCCCTTCCGATGAGGATGATCGCGACGACCAGGCCGTAGATCGCGATGCCCTCGGCGAGACCGACGATCACCATGGCCCGGCCGAAGAGCTCCGGCCGCTCGCTGAGGGCCGCGATGGCCGCGGCACCTGTGTAGGCGACGGCGATCGACGCCCCGATCGATGCTCCGGCCACCGAGATCGCGGCGCCGATCAGCGCGGCGGAGCCGGATCCGGACTCCTGCGCGACCTCCGTGGCCGTCGCGGCGGCCTGTGCGTCCCCGCTGCCGAGCGCCACCGCGAGCAGCGCGAACGCGCCGGCGAACAGGAGGGCGTCGGCGGCGATCACCAGCCGCAGGGCCGCCCGCCCGGACCGGCGCAGCAGCAGCCGGGTGACGAGACAGACCACCACGATGACGGGAAGGGCGATGAGCCAGGTGATCACGACGACGCCTCCGTGCGTTGTACGGGCAGGTGCCAGGGGTGGAAGGGACGGCCCTGTGCCTCGAAGAGCCGGGAGAACAGCTCGTAGAACTCCAGCCGCAACGCCTGCACCCCGGCGACCAGCGCCTCCAGAGCGAAGGCCAGGGCGTTGCCGACGGCGAAGACCAGGATCGCCGCCACGAGCGCGGCGGCCCCCGCCCCTGCCAGCGCTGTCGTGCCGCGCCACACGATGTCGCCGAGTGCGGCATGCGTGAGTCCGAAGGCCGCCAGGCGTGCGAAGGACACGAGGTTCGAGCCGATGCGTACCACCACGTCGAAGAGCTGGATGCCGGTCTGGGCGGCGCCACCCGGGCCGCCCGCGGTGGCCAGGTACATCCCGGTTCCGGCCAGGACGAGCCCCGTGGCCGCGACGGCCGCGCCCGCGAACGCGAAGGGGGTGCGGCCCAGGAGTCCCGCGCCGACGCTCAGGACGAGCCCGAGGTAGAGCGCCGCCCCGGCGATGCCGGACGCCGCGTACAGGGCGTGCGACGGCCCGTTCTCCCGCCAGCGGTTCACGATCCCCGCCGCGTACGCCAGGGCCAGGAGCGCGGCGCCGAGAGCGACGGCGGCGGCCAGCAGCCGTATCGGCTCGTCCAGCGGGTCGAGCCAGAGCACCGGCAGGACACCGGTCGGGCCGAAGAACTCGCCGTAGGCCAGTCCGGCCAGGGTGCTGGTCAGCCCCGCCCCGGCCACGAACGGCCACAGCGCGTGCAGCGACGCCGCCCTGCGCGGCCGGCCGGCGCGCAGCAGGAGCCCGGCCAGGAGCAGCAGCGCGCCATGTCCGGCGTCGCCGAACATCACGCCGAACATCACCACGTAGACGATGCCCGCGGGCAGGGTGGGGTCGAGGTCGGCGTAGGGCACCGTCCCGTACGTGCGGACCAGCGGCGTGAACGATCGCCGCACCGCGCCGGTGGTGCGCAGCAGGGTCGGTGGGTCGACACCGCGGGGTGCCTTCAGCGGCACCAGCGCCGCCCCCGCACCGGCGAGGCGCTCGGCGGTCGCGGGGACCTCGGCGGCGGGGCACCACCCGGCGAGCGCGCCGACCCCGCCGCGCTGGACCACGCCGCGGAGCCGCTCCTCGAGCTGGGCTTCGCCCGCCAGCAGATCCACCCGGCCCGCGCGTTCCAGTGCGTCGAGGTCGGGCGGCCCGGCGCTGAGGACGGCTTCGGCAGGCGCCTGACGCAGACGCTGCAGTCTGCCGGCCGCCGCGCCGCGCGCGCCGCCGTCGACCGCGTCGATCTCGACGCAGCCCGCCTCGGCGACCCGGACCAGGGTGTCCCTCAGGGCCGGGCGCGGGGCGAGGATCGCCACGCGCCGCATGCGGACGGGGACCATCACCTCAGGCCGGCGCATCGAAGGCCTCCGGCGGTCCGCCTCCCCGCGCGGCCAGCTCCAGCGCCCCGCGCACCCTCCAGGCGTCCGTGGACAGCACCGCGACGGCACCCACCACCGGCCCGGAGCCGAGGCGGGAGGCGCGCAGCAGCTCGGCGCCGTCCCGGTCGACCCGGTCCCACCAGCGGGCCTCCGCCCGCCACAGGTCGGACGGGGCGTCGAGTCCCTCCACCACCCAGCGTGCCGTGGCAGGCAGGTGCTGCCGGAAGTCGGAGTACGAGGCCGCGCTCACCGCGTCCTGCCCGAGCAGCCGGGCGGCCCGCCGGACGGAGGGTTCCGTCAGCCGGCGGCCGAGGAGGAACACCTCGCGCGCGAAAAGGAGAGCGAGCCGCCCCGCCGCCCAGCGCACTGCTTCCGGCACGGCGGCCGCGGTGCGCACCGCGGCGGAGACCCGCATCCCCGTGGCCACCGCGGCGAGGGAATCGGCGCCCGGGTCGCCCCACACGGACGCGGCCAGCTCGGACCTGAGCTCGGGGGGTGATCCGGCCCGGGACAGCCGGGGCCACACGGTCTCCAGTGTGCCGAGCCGGTAGGGCCGGAAGGACCCGGCGGAATCCGCACCCGACAACGCACGGAGACGGTCCTCGACGTTGGAGATCTCGAACCCTGCGGCGAGCGCGCGGATCGCCGCCGCACCACTGCGTGGCTGCCATCCGGCGAGCACGCGCAGGTGCCACAGCAGCGTCGCTCCGACCGTTCGCTGGGCCTCGGCGAGCGACGCCCCGGGGTCGAGGTCGCGCCGGTAGGCCGTGCCGCTCAGGTAGCGCAGTGCGTCGTCGAGGGTCGGGGCCGAAGCCACCTCCCGGATCCCCGCCGTGCCGAGACTCCTCGATCGCATGGCCCGGGACCGGGTGACGCCGGCGACCCATCCGGCGCTCACCCCGGGCCCCTTCCCCCGGGCTCGCCGCGCGGGCCCTGGACAGCCGTGCCGGCCTGCACGAGTTCCTCGGTCGCGAGCGCCGCCACCCGGTCCACGAGGGCGGGCATGCGCGTCCCGGCCCGGTGGCGTACGCCGGCCGCGTCCCGCTCGGCGGCGGTGAGGAGTTCCGCCGCCTCGGTCTCGGCGGCGCGGCGTACCCGGTCGGCGGCCTCCGCCCGCACGTCGCGGGCCCTGGTGCGTGCCTGCGCGATGATCTCCTCGGCCTGGTGTGCGGCCTCGGTCCGCAGCTGCTCGGCGCGGCGGGCCGCCCGTTCGCGTACGGTGCGTGCCTCGGCCTCGGCCTGCTCCAGCAGCGCCAGTGGCGGCTGCAGTTCGGCGGAGAGCTGCGCGGAGCGATCCGAGGGCACGCCCCCGGGCGCCGCCCGGCCGGGCGATCCCGCCGGCCGGAAGCGCATCAGGAAATCCCGGAATCCCGCCATGGGCTCCCCTCATGTCGGCTCTCGGTTCAAGTCTCCGCTCCGGGGCCGGAGGTGTCGCGTCGGCCTGTGCCGCGCACGCGGTCCCCGGCCGTACGGGGGCGTGCGTCCGGGATCGGTGGGACACTGGCCGGGTAGGTGACCGGCCGTGCTCTTCGGGAGGCTGCCGTGAGCGACTTCGAACACCGAGCCGCTGGACGGGAAGCCCGTCGCGCCGCCCCGCACAGCCCCTGGACACCGGAGGAAGAGCACCGCCAGGACCTGCTGCAGCGCTATCTCGGTGCCCTCGCCCACGCCGCGGCCGCGGAGGCGGCGACGAAGGCGGGCGAGCCCACAACCGGGTCGGCGGAGACGCCGCCCACCCGTGCCGAGCGCCGAACCGGGGGACGAGCACCGCAATCGCCGCACGTACGCGACGTCATGCGCGTGCCGGCCGTCTCGGTCCCCGGCGACCTGCCGTTCCTCGACGTCGCCCGCACGCTCTCGCGCGAGCGGCTGAGCGCCGTTCCGGTCGTGGACGCCGAGGACCACGTGGTCGGCGTGGTGTCCGAGTCCGACCTCCTCGCCAAGGCCGCCGTCATGGCCGTTCCGCACCGGGCCGGTCCCCTCGCCAGGCTCCGGGAACACCGCCTCTACGAGAAGAGCCGGGGTGAGACCGCGGCCACCCTCATGACCTACCCGGCGATCACGGTCCACCCGGGGGATCCGGTGGCCGACGCCGCCTGGACCGCCGCTCGCTCCCGCCTCAAGCGGCTGCCCGTCACGGACCACCACGGCCGGCTCGTGGGTGCGGTCAGCCGCAGCGACCTGCTCCGGTCGCTCATCCGCAACGACGCCGAGATCCGCGAGGAGATCGAGTCCCGCATCCTCCGGCGCGAGTTCCTCCCGGCGTCCGACGTCGTCGAGGTGACGGTGGACAACGGCGTCGTGACCCTGGCGGGCAGGCTGGACACGGCACTCGTCCCGCAGCTGGTCGGCGCGGTCCGGGACATCGAGGACGTCACCGACGTGGTCGACCGCCTCAACGCGCAATAGCGGCACTCAGGGAGCGGAGCGAGGAGGCCGGCCACCCGGACCGCCGGGTCCGGTCGAGGCGGCTCGCGGCACTCGCTCCGGCCACAGCCGCGTCTGCACCCGCATGACCACATGGCCGAGGCCGGACAACGCGCAGGCGATCGCGAATTCGGCGAACGACAGCGGTTCCGTACCCAGCAAGTCCCGCAGGACGGGCAGATAGACCCCGGCCGCCTGAAGGGCCAGGGCCGCGCCCACGGCGACCAGCAGGAAGGGGTTGGCCAGACTTCCCGGACGGGCCCGGGAACCCAGCGCCACGCCGAGCTGGGTCGCGCCGAGGACCAGGAAGATCATGGACTGCCAGGGGCGTCCCGTCTCCCGCGCCCACACCCCGGCCACCAGGGTCACCGCGGCGACGAAGGCCCCCATGAACAGGATCCGCGGCCACAGCCCGGCGCCCAGCACGCTCTCCTCGGGCGGCCGCGGTGGATGTCGCATCGCGTCCGGAGCGACGGGCTCCGCGCCGAGCGCGACACCGGGCACACCGTGCGTGAGCAGGTTGATCCACAGGATCTGCGCGGGCAGCAGCGGCAGCGGCATCCCCAGGAAGGGCCCGACGAGCATGACCACGATCTCCGCGGTTCCACCGGCGAGCCCGTAGAGCAGGAACCGGCGCACGTTCGCGTAGACCCGGCGCCCCTCCTCGACAGCCGACAC
This sequence comes from Streptomyces sp. NPDC057424, assembly GCF_042803315.1. Lineage (NCBI taxonomy): Bacteria > Bacillati > Actinomycetota > Actinomycetes > Kitasatosporales > Streptomycetaceae > Streptomyces > Streptomyces sp. NPDC057424. Next base: position 211,066 of record NZ_JBHVCP010000003.1, on the reverse strand, counting down.
GATGGAGGCCGGGTTGTCGTCGGCCAGCACGAGATCGGCCGCCTGGCGTGCCACCTCGGTGCCGCGCCGTCCCATGGCGACGCCGATGTCGGCCCGGCGCAGTGCCGGGCCGTCGTTGACGCCGTCTCCGGTCATCGCGACCACGTGCCCCGCACCGCGCCACGCCTGGACGATGTCCAGCTTCTGCTCGGGTGTGGTGCGGGCGTAGACGCGAATGCCGGTCAGTTCGCCCGCCGTGCCTTCACGGATCCGCTCGCCGGTGGTGACCTCCTCGTCCCGGGTGGCGATGCCGAGGCGCCCGGCCACGGCATGTGCGGTCAGCGGGTGGTCGCCGGTGATCAGCACGGGGACGATGCCGGCCGCCTTGCAGGCGGCGATGGTCGCCTCCGACGCGCTGCGCGGCGGGTCGAGGATGCCGACGAGACCCAGGAGCGACAGGCCCGACTCCCACGTCCCCGGCGGCTTTTCCCCCTCCTCGTGGTCGGCCGAGGCGACGGCGAGCACCCGGTACCCGCCTCGTGCCAGTTCCGCCGCCTGAGCCGCCGCCAGGGCGAGTACGTCCGGACCGTCGGCCAGTACCTGCGGCCGGAGCAGCGCCTCCGGTGCCCCTTTGCAGGCGACCCGCAGGCCGCCCTCGGGCCGGTGGTGCACGGTCGTCATGCGCTTGCGGCCGCTGTCGAACGGGATCTCCTCGACTCGCGGCAGTTCGCTGTCGAGCGCCGTCCGGTCCAGCCCGAGGCGGGCCCCGGCCGCGAGGAGGGCGGCCTCCGTGGGATCGCCCAGCGCTCGCCACTCCGTGGAACCGTCCGGCGGGGGCTCCAGCGCCGCGTCGTTGCACAGCATCGCGACACGGAGCAGCTCCGCCAGATCAGGCGCGTCGCCCACGGTGACCGTCTCGCCGTCGCGGACGACCCGGCCCCCGGGTTCGTAGCCCGTACCCTCGACCGCGGCCTCCCCGCGCGGCGTCCACAACCGCTCGGCCGCCATCCGGCCCTCGGTCAGGGTGCCGGTCTTGTCGGTGGCGATCACGGTCACGGAGCCGAGGGTCTCCACCGCGGGCAACCTGCGGACGATGGCGGACCGGTCGGCCATCCGCCGGGCGCCCAGCGCGAGAGCGAGCGTCACCACGGCGGGCAGGGACTCGGGTACGGCCGCGACGGCGAGGCTGATGGCCGCAACGATCATCAGCTCCACGGGTTGCCCGCGCACCAGCCCGAGAGCGAGGACGACGGCGCACAGCACCACGATGGCGGCGGCCAGGACCCGGCCGAACCTCGCCAGTCGGCGCTGCAACGGCGTCAGGCCGGGTGCGGCGCCCAACAGCGACGCGATCCGTCCGAGGGCGCTTTGCGCCCCGGTGGCGGTGACCACGACACGGCCGCGTCCCCGGACGATGACCGTGCCCGCCGACACCGAGCCCCGCGACACGTCGGGGTCCGGAGCCTTCTCCACCGGAACGGACTCACCCGTCAGCGAGGACTCGTCCGCCAGCAGCGACGCGCCTGCCAGGACGTCTCCGTCGGCGGGCACGATGTCGCCTTCGGCCACCAGCACCAGGTCCCCCGGCACCACATCGGCAGCCGGGATCGAGCGTTCCTCGCCGTCCCGCACCACCCTGGCCGCGGGGGCGCTCATCGCGGACAGGGCCATGACCGCCTGCTCCGCCCGCACCTCCTGCACCACCCCGACCACGGTGTTCACCGTGATCACGAGCAGGATCACGGCGGCATCGGAGAGATCACCGGTGGCGATCGTCAGGGCGGCGGCCACCAGGAGCACCAGGATCAGCGGGTCGCGCACCTGCTGCAGAACGCGCCGCCACACCGGCGCGCGAGGCTCCGACGGGATCTCGTTGGGCCCGTGGCGCGTCAGCCGGCGCGCGGCCTCGGCCGACGACAGCCCCGCGGCGGAACGTGTCGTGTCCCGGGCTTCGCCCGCCATCAACCACTCCCGTCGCGCAGGGAACCACCGTTCCGGCCGTCCGAGGGTGTGAGACTGCGCCCGTGGTCGGCGGCGTACGCGGCGAAGACGTCCGTCGGCGTGCCACCGGTGTGCAGAAAGCGCTGGTCCAGGACGGTGGCGAGGTCGTCGAGGGCGCCGGCCAGCACGTCGCCGGTGAGACGCACGTCCGGCCGCCTGGCGGCCTGCCCGCGCCGGGCGAGGTCGGAGGCGTAGCCGACCATGGCCGCCAGTGAGGCGTGGTCCTCACCGTCATGGAAGTAGTACGCCTCCGCGTACTGGGTGAAGTCGATGCGGACCCGCACGACCTCGGTGGCGACGCTGTCCAGCAGCAGAGCCCCCACAGCGCAGTCGAGTTGCTCCGTCGCCGGGTCCGAGCCGCGCAGGAGAGCCAGACGGACCGCAAGGACTCTTCTGCGGGTCAGGGCCGGATAGATCTCGAGGACCCAGGAGACGGTGGCGGTCAGGAGGGCGAACCCGACGAGCGCTTCCAACGGCGCCGCGATGCGGAGCCAGCCCTCGGCCGGCACGACGTCCCCGAGTCCGAGAGTGGCCACGGTGACGAGCGACAGGTAGAGAGCGTCGAGCAGGTCCACCTGCGACGACGGCCGCGAGCCACCGGTGAAGGTGAACGCCTCGGGCATGTGGGGCCAGTAGACGATGGCCCAGCCCAGGATGATCGTGGTGGCCCACATACCGACCACCGTCACCATGGCGAGCGGACCGACGAGCCCGGCCACGCGCCTGCGCGCCCGCACATGATGGGAGAGTCTCCACAGCGCGGTCATGACGAGTCGGCTCAGGCCGCCGTGGCGTGTGGGGTGCCAGAGGGTATGGAACAGGTCTCGCAGAGCGGCCATGACCAGCCCGGCTCCCGCCAGTGAGACCCACCACTCCATACCCGTCTCCCACGGCCTGTCGCGCGGAGCGGCCCGCCACAGCGCCGGCGGCGAAGGCCGCCGCCCTGCCGCCCGTGCCGGCCCTGCTCGCCGAACCCGTATCTCTCGCGACGAGACCACTCCGGTGTCCGCCGGCTCACCCGGCCTGCAACGCGCGAACTCGCGCACGGAACACGCGCCAGCGCCTCTCGTTCTCGTGCACCAGCGTCGCCGACTCCGCCATCAGGTCGGCAGCCCGGTCGAGCAGCTCGGAAGCCGAGTAGAGGTAGGCGGGGGCCTTCCGCCCGCTTCGCAGGTCGGCCCGAAGCGCCGCCGGAGAGAAGTCGACCTGGGTCAGCAGGTCGAGTGCGCGGCGCAGCAGCCTCGCCACCAGAGCCTGCAGGCCGGCCGACTGCCAGTCATTGGCGATGATCCGGTGCCGCTCCCCCAGCAGGTCCGCGAGCGCCGGGTGAGCGGCCAGACCCCCCGCGATCTCCCACGCCTGCTCCATCGCCCGGGCCAGCCAGGCACCGCCCTGCGCGGTCTCCTCGGCGACCAGCCCGACTTCACGCTTCAGCCTTCGGAGCTCGGCGGGCTCGTTCTCCCCCTCCATGAAGAGGATCCCCGACTCCGCCACGAGCCCCGGAGCGTTCAGATCCTCCGCCCCGGCGAACGGGATCGCCGTCGTCTGCTCACCGGCCTCGACCACGCTCCACCGGTCGGCCAGGGCCTTCAGCGCCCGGGATCGCGCCTGGAGTTCGCCGGCCTGCCGCAACGGGGCCTGTGAGTAGTACTCCTCATGCTCTCGATGGAACCGGGCGAGGTTGTCGATCACCTGCAGCAGTGACTCGGGAGGGGGCGGCTGCGACTGCTCCTCGGGCATGCCGAAAGTGTGCACCACCTCTCACGCCGCGGCATCAGGACGCACCCATCAGCGTGCCGGACGGATCAGTCCTGCGGAAGCTGAAGCGTGCAGACCTCTCCCGGCGCGACGGTCACGGCCCGGTCGGGCAGCACCACACGGATCGGTGATTCCGCCGAGTCGGGCACCCCGAGCCGGAGCTGTCCGCGCTGCAGCCGTACGCCGACGCCCCAATGGCCGCGGTAGCGCAGCGAGAACCCGTACTCGGACAGCGCCGGAAGGGGCACCGGGTCCAGCCGGAGGGCGTCCTCGCGGGGCTCCAGCCCGGTCAGGCCCCGCTGCACCAGGTCCAGGGTGCCGGCCATGGCACCGAGGTGGATGCCTTCACCGGTCGTGCCGCCCTGGAGGTCGGCGACATCCTGTTCCAGGGCTTCCCGGCAGTACCTCCAGGCTTCGGCCTGTCTGGCCCGCGCGAGGACCCAGGCGTGGACGAGGCCGCTGAGAGTGGATCCGTGGCTCGTGCGCCTGAGGTAGTAGTCGACGGTCCTGCGCCAGATCGCGTCGTCCACGGCGTAGCCCAGGCGGCCGAACAGGTCCCGCAGCTCTCCGGCCGAGAAGAGGTAACCGAGCATCAGCACGTCAGCTTGCTTGGAGGCTTGGTACCGGTTGACGGTGTCGCCCTCGGCCTCGAGGATCCGGTCCAGCCGCCGGATGCTCCGGTAGCGCGCCCGGTACGCCTCCCAGTCCAGCTCGGCGAGATCGCCGTACCCGTCGAACTGGCTGATGACGCCCTGGTGGAACGGAACCCGCAACCGCCGGGAGATCTCGTCCCATTCCGGGAGTTCGCCGCCGTCCAGCCCGATGCGCTCGAACAGTTCCTCCCGGCGCCATGCGGGCAGGCGCTGTACGAGGTCGAGGGCGCGGCTGAGGACCCAGGCGGCGGTGACGTTGGTGTACGCGTTGTCGTCCAGTCCCGGCCGGACGGCGTCGGGGTAGCTGTCGTGGTACTCGTCGGGGCCGACCACGCCGCGGATACGGTAGCGGCCGTGCTCGGGTGCGAACTCCGCGCTGTCCGCCCAGAAGCGGGCGATCTGCAACAGCATCTCCGCGCCCTTGGTGTGCAGGTACTCGGTGTCGCCGGTGGCTTCGCAGTACTGCCACACGTTGTAGGCGACGGCGGAGCCGACGTGGTGCTGGAGCCGGGAGTTGTCGGGCAGCCAGCGGCCGGAACGGGGGTTGAGGTGCAGCTGCTGGGTTTCCTCACGGCCGTCGCTGCCGCTCTGCCACGGGTACATGGCCCCGCTCCGGCCTGCCGCGTGAGCGGCTCGGCAGGCCTGGGGCAGGCGCCGGTGACGGTAGTTCAGCAAGGCCCGCGAGACCTCCGGGAGGTGCAGGTTCAGATACGGCAGGACGAACAGCTCGTCCCAGAAGACGTGACCCCGGTACGCCTCGCCGTGCAGTCCGCGGGCCGGCACGCCCACGTCCAGTTCCGCGGTGTGCGGCGACAGTGTCTGCAACACGTGGAACAGGTGCAGGCGCAGGACACGGCCCGCGTCTCCGGGTACCCGGAGGTCCGCGAGGCGCCACAACCGCGCCCACGCCGCGACGTGGGAGGCAAGAATCGACGGGAAGTCTCCGGCTGTGGCCACGCGGTCGAGCGCCGCGGCGAGCGGGTCACCGATCGCCGGGTCGCGTGAGGTGAACAGGGCCGCGGTCTTCTCGACCACGGCGGGCCGTCCCGGAGCGATCGGGATCACCAGTCGGTGGACGGCTCGGCGACGGGACGGGCGAAGCTGGGACGACGTGGGCGACTGCCCGACGACGACCGTGCGCGCCGCCATGCTGATACCGATGTCGGAGCTGCTGGTCCGGCACCGCAGCCACGTCGTGTCGGTGCCCGCCTCTCCCGTCCGTACCCGGGTCAGGTGATCTCCGTTGAGCGACCGGTAGCGGTGGACGTTGCTGTTGGTCACATCGCCGTCGAGGACGGATTCGACCTCGACCTCGCCGGACCACTCCTCGGCCGTGAGCACGGTCCGCAGCGCGCACAGGTGGGGGTCCGCCATGTCCACCAGGCGGCTCTGCTCCACGCCCAGCATGCCCGCCTCGTCGTCCCGGTACCGGAAGGTACGCGTCAGTGTGGCTCGGCGCAGATCCAGGGTGTGCCGGTAGTCGGACAGCCGGTGAGTGTCGGGCGAGAACCAGGGGCCCGCCGATCCGTCGGCGGAGCGGAGACGGAACCGCAGGAGCAGCCAGTTGGGAAGATTCACGAGGTCCTCGTTGACGACCCGGCGTCCCGCGACGGTCGACTCCAGGCGGTTGTAGACCCCGGCGGCGTAGGTGGCCGGGTAGTGCACCAGGCCCGCCCTGCTCTCCGGCACGGCGCCGCGGGTGGCGAAGTAGCCGTTGCCGAGCGTGCACAACGACTCTCGCAACCGCTCGGCGTCAGGGTCGTATCCCTCGTACTCCCAGATCCACTCCGGCATCCGTCGCCCTCACCTTCTCCCCTCGGGCATTGTGCGGGAGCGTGAGCCCGTGCGGCGGTGCTCAGGCTCGCTGCGGCACGACGGCCACCGGGCAGTCGGCGTGATGCAGCAGAGCATGGGCGGTCCTGCCGAGTTGCAGGCCGAAGTGCCCGTGCCGCCGCAGCGCGCCCACGACCATCAGGTCGGCATCGGCCGAGGCGTCCAGGAGGACCTTGTGGGCGGGGCCTTCGGCGGCTTGGCGCTCCACTTCGACCTGCGGGTCGTCCCCCGCGGCGTCGCGCAACGCCTCGGTGAGGAGGGCGGAGGCCCGTTCTTCCTGTGAACCGGCGGCGTCGTCCACGATCAAGGGACTGTCCGTGTGCTCATGCGCGGGGCGGCGCCAGGCCCGTACGGCGTGCAGGGCGCAGCCGCGTGCCCCGGCCTCGCGGTAGGCGAACCGTACGGCGGCCGAGCCGTCGGTGGCGTCACCGACGCCGACCACCACGCGGCCGTAGGAACCCTGCTGGTTCCGCTTCCCACCGCGGACCACGACGACCGGGCACACGGCACGGGCGGCCACGGTGAGGCTGACCGATCCCAGCAGCAACCCGGCGATCTCGCCGCGCCCGCGGGAACCCGTGACCAGGGCGAAGGATGCGTGAGCCGCGTGCAGCAGCGCGGACGCGGCGTCGTCGGGCAGTACCTCGCTCGACACCTTCACCTCGGGGTTGCGCAGCCGGGCACGTTCCGCGCAGGACGCCGTGATGTGCTCGGCCATGACCTTGTCGGACGCGCGGTCGGTGCTGAAGGACGGGCGGGCTCCCTCGTAGCGCTCCCACAGCGAGGCGAAGACGAGCCGCAGGGACAGCCCGTGGCGCGCCGCCTCGTCCACCGCCCAGTCCACCGCCTCCAGGCTGGAATCCGATCCGTCGACACCCACGACCAGCGGGAGCCCCATGGTTTCCACCGCCTTCCGTGGCCACTGCCGGTACCCCCTGTGAATACCGTCGCACCGCCCCGGGCCGGTCGCGACACGTGGGCCCACTCCCAGCGGGACGTCTCGGCCCGGGTTGCACCCCGCTGAATTGCGACGATCGTGGAGTCATGCGGCCCGGAACACAGCGCGGGGGGCCACCCGGCACCGCCGTCGGCCTGTCGGTCTCGGCCGACACGGCCCGAGGCTTCCGCCTACGAGAGCAGGCACGGCTCCGCGCCCAGGGACGTCCGTGACCGGATTCGAGCCCGCCTCCGCTTCGAGGTCATGGAGAAGGGAAGTCCATGGTGGTTGCGAGGACCGGCGTCTTCGGCGCCATGACCAAGGAACATCGCGAGCAGCTCATGGCCCTCGCTCGCGAGGTGTCGTTCGCGATGGGCGAGCGCATCTTCGAGGAGGGCGGCAGGGCCGACCGCTTCTGGATCATCCACACGGGCACGGTCAACCTCGACCTTCATGTGCCCGGCCGGCGTGCGGCGGTCATCGAGACCCTGGGCGCCGGACGGCTGCTCGGCTGGTCCTGGCTGCTGCCTCCCCACCACTGGCATCTGGGCGCCGAGGCCGGCAGCCCGGTGCGCGCCTACGAGTTCGACGCGGTCGCGGTCCGTGAGATGTGCGCCGCCGACCCGGAGCTGGATCACGAACTCACCACCTACGTCCTCGGCGTGCTGGCACGCCGGCTCAGGTCCGCGCGGGTGCGGCTGCTCGACCTGTACGCGCCCTACGGCGCGGGCGAGGTGCCCTGACGAGGCGAGACGAGGAGGCCCGAGTGCCTGAGACCCCCCACATCGTGAGCGATGTGATGACGCAGACGGTCGTGGCCGTCGGACGCGACGCGCCCTTCAAGGAGATCGTCCGGACCATGGAACAGTGGAAGGTCAGCGCCATGCCGGTGCTGGAGGGAGAAGGGCGTGTCATCGGTGTCGTCTCCGAGGCCGACCTGCTGGCCAAGGAGGAGTTCCACGACAGAGACCCCGGCCTCGTCGAGCAGCGCCGGCGGCTGTCCGACATCGCCAAGGCAGGGGCCGTGACGGCCGAGGAGCTCATGAGCACACCCGCGATCACGGTCCACCCTGGTGCCACGCTGGCCGAGGCGGCCAGGATCATGGCCGTCAGGCACGTCAAACGGCTGCCCGTGGTCGACGATGTGGACATGCTCCAGGGCATCGTCAGCCGTGCCGATCTGCTGAAGGTCTTCCTGCGGCCGGACGAGGACATCGAGGAGGAGGTACGGCGCACCGTGGTGTCCTACCTGTTCCCGGCCTTCAGCCACGGCATCCACGTGAAAGTGCACGAGGGAGTCGTCACCCTCCGCGGACACATCCGCGACACCTCGCTGGTCTCGGTCGCCGTACGGCTCATTCGCGCCGTGGAGGGCGTCGTGGACGTCGAGCCCCATCTCACGGGCGAGTCGGACTCGGAGGGTCCCCAGTAGGTACGTCCGCGGTGGCAGGGGCGGCGACGGCCGGCGCCGCCCCTCAGTGCCCGGCCGGCGTGATGCGGCGCCCGGTGATGCGCGTGGGCCGGATCGACACCCACATCGGGCGTTCACCCCCCGGCCACGGCCCGGTGTGGGCGCGGCCGGCCAGCCTTTCCTCCTCCGCAGGGTCGGTGACCTCACGCGCGGGCCCGACGACCAGCACACTCCAGCCCTGACTCATGGCCGTGTCGACTTGGTCGACCTCGAAGGCGACGTCCGATCCCACGGCCGCGGCCGGGACCGTGGCCGGCGAGGTCCGGAACGCGATCGCGTCGTCGATGACCTCGTAGTTGACCGGCACCACCGCCGGCCCTTCCGGTGTCGACACCGAGACGCGCCCCACGCCGTGCGTGGAGAGAAGGGCGCGGCATTCGTCGCGGCCCAGTTCCACCAGCCGGGGGTGCAGGAGTGCCTGGCCCCGGCCGGGCGGCAGGTCGATACCGCCGCCGCGCAGCGCGCCGATGGTGGTGCCCAACGCGTCGGCCAGGCGGACGAGACTGGCCACGGTCGGGTCGGCCGGCTGTTCCTCGAGATAGGCCAGGTATTCCGGCGCCATTCCGGCGCGCCGGGCCGTCTCCTCGCGGGTCAGTCCCTGACGTGCGCGTTCGGTGGCGACGCGACGTCCGATGTCACCGGGGTTGAGCACCCTGCCCGGCGCGGTTCCGCGGGGCTCGGTGCTTGTCCGCCGGCCTGCCTGGTCCGAACGTGTCCGGGAGGGCTCGTGTGTGGTGCCGGGGCCGTGCTCGATGTGATGGATGTGCGCGTCGGGGCCGGGAAAGACGAGGGTCACCTCGTCCGTGTCCGACCAGCGCACGTCATAGGGTGGGGTGCCATCCTCGTGGTGGAGTCCGACAATCTCGCCGTCCCGTCTGGTGATGCCGGTGGCAGGGCTTTCGACCACGAGTTGATCGCCTAGTTGAGCTCGCATGATGCCGCCGTTTCCTCGGAATGCTCCTGCAACCCAACGTCCCACGGGCGGCGTGCCCCCGCACGGGCGGAAGGGGGAGGCGACACGCACCACCGCACGGTGGAGGAGCTCATGCCCCGGAACGTCGTGCGGGCACGGCACGCTGCGCACGTCCTCCGCTCGGACAGACCCGTGGGACGTGACGGTCGACGTTCACGAGGGGCACGTGAGCCTCGGTCGATCCGTCGAGGCCGAGAACGTGATCCCGGCGATCGAGCGGCTGTGCCGGAGTGTCGACGGCGTGGTCTCCGTCGCGGGGCACATCACGTACTGGGCAGAGGGCTCCGGGGTTTCCACCGGGGAGTGAGGGCAGGCAACCACCGCACCCGCGGTCGCGGCCCGCCCTGCCTCTGTTCAGCCGGAGATTTCGATGCGTTGCGCTTTGCCCTTCTCGGCTTTCGGGACGCGCACGGTGAGAACCCCGTTGGTCAGCTCGGCGCTGATGTGTGCGGTGTCGGTGTTCGGCGGCAGGCTCGTACGGTAGTCGAACTCCCCGACGTGCCGGGAGCGGCGCCGCACCACACCGGCGCGTTCCTTCTCCTTGATCTCGCCGTGGACGTCGATCTCGGAGTCGGTGACTTCCACGGTGATGTCGTCCTTGTCCACGCCGGGGAGATCCAGCTCCACCAGGTACGCGTCCTCGGTGTCCTCGATGTCGGCCAGCGGCGCCCATACCCCGGCGCTGCCGAGCGCGGCGCCGGCGGGAAACGCGGACTGCATGAGCCGGTCCATGCGCGTGTGCAGGTCCTCCAGTTCGCGGAAGGGGTCCCATACCGGAAGCGAACCCCTGCCGCGACGGGCAGGCTGTGTCATCGGTCATCCTCCTTGCATCTGATCCGGCGACGGCCAGCCGGTCTCCGGACGTGCTCGCCGCCCGGCCGCGGCCGGGCTCATGCCCTCGATGTCCCGTTCGGCGATGTCCAGCAGCTGCCGGCCGAGGTCGTGCAGGGCCCTGGCCGCCGCCAGTTCGTCACCGATCTCCGGCACATCCATGTCCGCGGGATTCCGGTGCGCGTCCCCGTGCCCGGACAACTCCGTGGTCCCGGTGTCCAGCACCGCACGTGCCTTGGTCGTTCCCTCCTCCTCGAAGAGGTAGAGGCGGGCCTTCCATTCCACGGTATGCGGCATCACTGTCCTCCTCATCTCCGTGCGGAGCGCCGGGATCCCGTCGTCCGCTCGTGGTGGCGCGGGTCCGCGTCCACGGAGCCGGCCGCGACCGCGTCCTCGATACGACGCCGGACCCGGTCGGCGAGGGTGGTCAGCTGATCCGAGGTCCCTGCCCGTGGCGCGACGGGGGCCTTGATGCGGCGGGCGGCGGGCGGGAGCCCGGCCAGGTCGGCGGTGAACCTTTCGCTGCTCTCGTCCAGGAGGGGGCGCGCGCCGGTGCGCCTCCCGTCCCGCATCACCGTCTCCAGCAGCGGTACGCCCTCCCCCGGCGGCCGCTCGTCACGCAGTCCGATCACGTCGGCGTATCCGGGGCGGCGGAACACCTGCTTCTGCCCGGGCGCGGTCGCCTTGGCCGACGAGAGCTTCATCACCGGCCGGCCGTCGTACTCGACCAGCTTGTACGCGGAGTCCAGGAACGGGGCGTCGGCCGAGACCCCGACGCGGGTGCCGACGGCGTAGACGTCGATCGGTGCTCCGGAGCGGACGAGTTCGTCCACGCCGTACTCGTCGAGACCGCCGCTGGCGATGATCCGTACGTCCGGCAGTCCGGCCGCGTCGAGGAGGGCGCGTGCCCGCACGGCCAGGGCTCCCAGATCGCCACTGTCCAGCCGTACGGCCGAGCCGGGCCCGCGGTCCAGGTCCCGCAGCACGCGGGCCGCGACCCGGACCCCCTCCTCGGTGTCGTAGGTGTCCACCAGGAACGTCACCGGACCGGGATGGGAGCGGGCGAAGGCCCGGAAGGCCGCCTCCTCGGTGCCGAACGCCTCGACGTACGAGTGGGCCATGGTGCCGACGGCCGTCAGCCCTTCGGCGGTGGCCGCCGCCACATTGCTCGTTCCTGCGAAGCCGACCATGGCGCTCAGCCGGGCGGCCTGGTAGCCGGCTTCAGGGCCGTGGGTACGGCGGAGTGAGAAGTCCACGACCGGGTGTCCCGCCGCGGCCAGGACACATCGCGCGGCCTTCGAGGCGATCGTCGTCTGGTGGTTGACCTGGTTGAGGACGTACGTCTCGACCAGCTGGGCCTGCGGAAGCGGAGCGGTCACCTCCAGCAGCGGTTCGCCTGCCAGGACGATCCGCCCCTCCGGCACGGCGCGCACCAGGCCGGTGAACTCCGTCCCGAGCAACGGCTCCAGATCACGCGCCGGACGACGCAGGACCGAGGCGAAGGCGTCGACGTCCTCCGGGCCGACGCGGAAGCCGGACAGGAAGTCCAGTGACGACTCCAGCCCGGCGGCCACCAGGAAGCCGCGGTCGGGCGGCACATCGCGGGCGAACAGGCTGAACGTCGCCGGGCGGGTCATCCCCTCCCGCAGGTACGACATCGCCATGGTGACCTCGTACAGGTCGGTGGTCGTCGCATCGGACATGAGCGTCACTTCCTGGTCGGCGTCCCGGCGACGGGGCCTGTCCGCTGCCCGTCACCTGTGGAACCGCGCGGACCACAGAGGCTCCACCCGGTCCCATTCGGCGTCCCACTGCGCGTACCTTCTGCGGTCCAGCGCCAGGCGCACTCCCCGGCGAGCCGCGAGGAAGCCGACGTAGACGCCGGCCGCCGTCATCCCGCCCATCAGCCAGCCGGTGACCTGCGCGTTGCTCGCGGACATCGGTGGGGTCGTGACGTTTCCTTCGCGGTCGACCCAGACCCGTACGGTCGAGCCCGCGGTCTCGTCCAGTGCCACCTGGGCGGTTCCCGTCCGCTGCCGGCCGTCTTCATCGGTCCACTTGAGCTGGACCCTCTGCCTCTCGTTCGCGGCGCTGCCCGGTGCTGACTCCGGGGCCGAGGTCACCTGTGCGGTGGTCTGGGACCGCTCTGCGGCCTGGGCCCGGACGGTGCGCATCGTCGACTCGTGGACGGCCGTCCCCGCGCTCACCGAAGCAGCGGGCAGTCCGAGGACGAGCACGGCCAGCAGGACACGGGAGCTCCAGGTCTCGACCCGATCGGACCTGCGCGTCAAGAGGTTCGTGCCGTCGGGCGGGTGACTGTCCCGGCGCGGCCGGTGGGGACCTGATCCCTGTGGCGGATCCTGTGTGCTCATGGTCTGGCCTCCAGCTGTTGCTGGTGCTTCCCCGCCCCGTCCTTCTCCCTCACCACCTTGCAACGTGGGCGGAGCCCGATCACGGGGCCGAAGGTCCCTGTCCACCCGGCCACTCGACCCACCGTGTTCGTCGCCCCGTCGCCCGTGTCCGGTCAGATCTGGGGCACGACCACGATCGGACACGGCGCGTGGTGCAGCACCGCGTGATTGACCAGGCCCAGCTGCAGTCCCACGTGCCCGTGGCGCCTGCGGGCCCCGACGACGAGCAGGTCGGCATCGGACGCGGCCGCCAAGAGGGCCTGCCGTGCCGAGCCCTCGACCACCTCCCTGCTCACCGGCACGTCCCGGTACCGCTCCGCAGGGCCGCGCAGCGCGTCATCGAGCACCTGCGCCGGTGGGCGTTGCATGGCCTGGAGCGCGTATCCGGACAGGCCCGGGGGCCCCGGGTTTCCGACCGGGACGCTCCAGGCGTGCACCGCGACCAGACCGCAGCCCCGCGCGTGGGCCTCGCGGAACGCGAACTGCGCGGCCGTACCGCTGCCCTCCCCCTCCTCGACGCCGACGACGACGCTTCCGAACCGGCCGGCGCGGTGTGCCGCCCCGCCGCGCACGACGACGACCGGGCAGTCGGCACGGGCGGCCACGGACAGGCTGACCGAGCCCAGGAGCAGCCCGGCGAGATCTCCCAGACCTCTCGAACCGAGTACCAGTGCGAAGGCGTTGCGCCCCTCGTCGACCAGGGCGGACGTCGCGTCCCCGTGCAGTACCGCACTGGACAGCTTCACCGCTGAGGAGCTCCTGCTCGCTCGCTCCGAGGCGACGGCGACCAGGTCGCGTGCCTCGTCTTCCGCCGCGGCCGCGTGCACGAGATGGAGCGGTACGTCGTGCCGGACCGCCTCGTCCACGGCCCAGTCCACCGCCTCCAGGCTCGGCTCGGACCCGTCGATGCCGACCACCAGGGGAACCGTCACCGCTCCCACCTCCTTCTCCGGACTTCGCGCCCGTACGAGCGCCGTCTTGCCGGGACCACATGCGCCGCGAGGAGATCTGGGGTAGTCCTCGATGGAGAAGCGCCGTGTTCTGTGGGGCGGCAGTCCTGACTGTGACCACGCTCACCGTCCTTCCAGCTTCGTACGAGACGGAGGCAGTCGCCATGGAACGAGTCCTCACCGTCGGCCTCGACGGATCACCCGCGAGCCTCGCCGCCGCCCGCTGGGCCGCCGACGAAGCCGAGCGGCGCAACCTCACCCTGCGCCTGCTGCACGCGTGGCCCATGCTCGCGCCCGAACCGGCCGCTACCCCCGCGGAAGTCGATCAGAACTACTGGGCGAAGCGGCTCGTGCACACCGCCCAGGCGGAGCTCCAGTCGCGGCACCCGGGCCTCAGCGTCGTCGGCGACCTGGTGGCCGACGACGCCCAGGACGCACTGCTCCACGCCGCGTCGGAGTCCGAGATGCTCGTGCTCGGCTCGCAGGGCCTGGCCGCCGTGGCGAGCTACTTCCTCGGCGACATCAGCCTGGCCGTCGTCGCACGGGCGGAGCGGCCGGCCGTCCTGGTGCGTGCCGAGCGGCCGGAAGAGGAGCACCGCTCCCTGTCCGGTGCCCCGGGCGACGTCGTGGTGGCCCTGAAACTCCACGGCCCGTGCGACGACCTGCTCGAATTCGCCTTCACCACCGCCGCGGCACGAGGCGTGCCGGTGCGCGCGCTCCATGGCCGCAGCATGCCGCTGCACGCGTACACGCCCTGGGGTGTGGACCACACCGTGACCCAGGAGGAGCGACATGAGGCGCATCAGGGCCTGAGGCAGGTCCTGCGCCCCTGGCGCGAGAAGTTCCCGGGTGTCACCGTGTCCGACAGTGTCCGCCTGGACAGCCCCGCCAAGGCAGTCGTGGCCGCCACCACGGGCGCCCAGTTGCTGGTCGTCGGCCGACGCAGGCACCACCCTCCCCTGACACCGCGCCTGGGCCCCGTGGCGCAGGCCGCCGCGCACCACGCGCCCTGCCCGGTCGCCGTCGTCCCCCATGACTGAGCCGGGCCACGCCGGGGAGCCGATGGCGGCGGTGCGGCGGGAGGAGGCCTCCGGGTCCCCGTCGCCTCCGCGCGCCGAGGTGCGCGAGACCCACACCGCGGTGGTGCTCTTCATCGGGGACCGCGCGTACAAGGTGAAGAAGCCGGTCGACCTGACGTTCCTGGACCACACCACGGTGGCCGCCCGGCGGGCAACCTGTGAGCGGGAAGTCTTCCTCAACCGCCGCTTCGCCCCTGACGTCTACCTCGGCGTCGGCGCCTTCAGCAGCCCGGACAGCGAGGTGCCCGAGCCCGTCGTGGTGATGCGCCGCATGCCCACCGGGCGCCGCCTCTCCCGGCTCGTACGGGAGGGCGCCGCCGTAGACGACGTGCTGCGGGCCGTCGCCCGGCTGCTCGCCGCCCACCACGCGAGCGCTCCCCGCGGCCGGGAGGTGGACGAGCAGGGGACGCGCGACGCCCTGTCGTCGCGCTGGGAGGCGAGCTTCGCCCAGGTCCGTGCCCTGGCCGACGACGGCTCCGCGCCCGAGGGGGTGGCGGAGATCGAGCGCCTGGTGCGCCGCTACCTCGCGGGCCGCGAGCCCTTGTTCCACAGACGGATCGCGCAGCGGCGGGTGGTCGACGGCCACGGAGACCTGCTCGCCGAGGACATCTTCTGCCTCGACGACGGCCCGCGCGTCCTGGACTGCCTGGAGTTCGACGACCGCCTCCGCTACGTGGACGGCCTCGACGACGCCGCCTTCCTCGCCATGGACCTGGAACAACTCGGCGCCCCGGGCGCCGCGGCGTTCTTCCTCGCCGAGTACGGCGAGTACTCCGGCGACCCGGCGCCCCCCTCGCTTCGCCACCACTACGTCGCGTACCGCGCGTTCGTGCGGGCCAAGGTCTCCCTGATCCAGGCACGCCAGGGCACGCCCGGCACGCAGGCGACGGCACGCCGGCTGATCCTCACCGCCCTGCGGCATCTGCGCGCCTCCGCCGTCGGCCTGACCCTCGTCGGCGGGCTCCCGGGCAGCGGCAAGTCCACGCTCTCCGGGGCGCTCGCCGATCGGCTCGGCGTCACTCTGCTCAGCAGTGACCGCCTCCGCAAGGAACTGGCGGGCATCCCGGCGGAGCAGCCGGCCGGCGCCCCCTACGGCGAGGGCCTGTACTCCCCCGAATGGACCACCAAGACGTACGCGGCCCTCCTCGACCGCGCAGCGACCCTGCTGTCCCAGGGTGAGTCCGTCGTCCTGGACGCCACCTGGCACGACGCGGGACAGCGTGAAGCCGCCCTGGCCGTGGCCGAACGCGCCCACGCCGACCTCGTCGCCGTGCACTGCCGGGTCCCGGGCGAGGTGACCGCGACCCGCCTCGCCAGGCGCGCGCCCGGTGCGTCCGACGCCGGCGTGGACGTGGCGAACACCATGGCCGCAGCGGAACAGCCGTGGCCCGAGGCCGTCGGGGTCGACACGAGCGGCTCCCTGGAGGCCGCGGTGGTCCAGGCACTGGCAGCGATCCGCCCACACGCCGACAGCCAGGCCCCGGTCTTCCGTCGCCCCTACATGGAGCCGGACTAGGCGAGCGAGTCGGGACGTCCGCACGGAGCCGGGCGGGCAGCCACGTGCCGGCCGGCGTCACCAGGTCTCGCGGGACACGGCACCTTCCCTCAGGGTGGTGGGTACGGGGAAACCCCGGCCCCGCAGGAGGGCCGGCAGGGCCGCGCACCGTACGCCCGTTGCCGCTCTTCGGGAGGAGGACATCGTGGGTGAACAAGGGCCACTCGCCCCTGGCGTGGCATGGCGATCCGTGGCCGCCTGCTTCCTCTCCACCTTCGGGCTGCTCGCGGGGCGCCGGGTCCGTCTGCCGAGGGAACGGCGGGGGACGCGGCTGCACTTCGCCGACGGCACCTCGGCCCGGGTGTACCGGGAGACCCGCCTCGGCAGCGGTCTGGCGCGGGACCCGTGCACCCTGGTGGTCACCTTCAAGCTGCGCCTGGTCCGCGGGCCCGCGCACGCCCTGTTCCGCGCGGAAAGCCTGCTGAACACCCCGCTGTTCGTCGGTTTCCCCGGCTTCACCTCGAAGCTGTGGCTGGCCCACGACGAGCGCGACCGCTACCGCGGGGTGTACGAGTGGGACGGCCCGGAGCGGGCCGAACACTACGCGCGCTCCCTGTGGCGGGTGCTGGCGCTGGTCAGCGTGCCCGGTTCGATCCGCTACACGGTCCTGCCCGGCCGGCGCCGCGACGACGTCCTCGCCGACCCGGGACCGGCCGACGGCCTGGCACCGGACGACGACGCCGCGGACTGGTGGCGGATACAGGGCACGGCGTGACGACCGCGGTGGACGTCCTCGTGGTCGGGGCCGGTCCGACCGGCCTCACCCTGGCTCTCCAGGCCCACGACCACGGAGCACGGGTCCGGATCGTCGAGCGGCGCCCCGAGGCGTTCCGGCCCTCCCGCGCCCTCATCATGCATCCACGCACCCTGGAAGTCCTGCGCCCCCTCGGTGTCACGGACGCCCTGCTGGAGCAGGCGGACACCGCCCCGAAGGCGACCCTCCACCTCGGCTCCCGCGCTGTCGAAGCGAGCCTCGCGGACCTCGCACTGCCCGACACGGCGTTCCCGCACCTGTCGCTCGTACGGCAGACGGACGTCGAGAGGGTGCTGGCGCAGGCACTGGCCGACCGCGGGGTGGCGGTGGAACGAGGCACCGAACTGGTCGCCGTCCGCGACGACGGGTACGGCGCACGGGCCGTGCTGCGCACGCCGAAGGGCCCGGAGGTGATCCGCTGCCTCTTCGTCGGCGGCTGCGACGGCCCGGCCAGTACCACTCGGGCCTGCGCCGGCATCGGGTGGCACGGCAGGCCCTACACCGAAGAGGTGGTGCTCGCCGACCTCGACCTCAGCGGCACCCCCGGCGGATCCGGTGCCCAGCTGTTCGCCGGACGTCGAGGGCTGCTGTTCCTGTTTCCGCTGGGCGAGCAGGCCACCTGGCGACTGCTGGCCACGCGGGCGTCCCACGGCGGGCCCGGGCCGGACTTCGGCCAGCCCGGACCGCCCGTCCCGAGAAGCGAACTCCAGCACCTCCTGGGCGACGCCGGACTGGACGCACGGATCGAGCGCCTCGCGTGGTCGGCGCGGGTGCCGCTGCAGTTCCGCCTCGCCCGGCGGTTCCGCCGAGGGCGGCTCTTCCTCGCGGGCGACGCTGCACACAACTACTCACCGGCCACCGGCCAGGGCATGAACGCCGGCGTCCAGGACGCGGTGAATCTGGGCTGGAAGCTCGGCTTCGCGGCGAGCCGCCCGCACGATTCCACGGGCGGTCGGGACGCGGAAGTGCTGCTCGACTCCTATGACGGGGAGCGCAGACCGGCCGCCTGCCGACGGCTGTTCCTGACGCACACGGCGTTCTGGGCGGAGGCGTCGACCGGCCCGACGCCCTCGTGGCTGCGTGCGGCCGCCGCAGCGCGCGCAGCCCCGCTCGTGCCGGTCATCCTGCAGCGGAGGCGGCTGGTCGCCGAGGGGGTCCGTGTCATCTCCCAGCTACGGGTGAACTACCGGCGCAGCCCCCTGTCGGTGGAGGAGACACCGCACCTCCATGGCGCTCCCCGCCCCGGAGACCGCCTGCCGGACGCGACCGTCGGCGTCGGCGGTCCTCCACAACGGCTGCACGCACTCCTGGCCCGCCCGGGCGTGCACCTGCTGCTGCAGCGCGACGCCGCCCCACCACCCCACGAGGTACTCGGTCCCCACGTCACCGCCCTGCGGGTGGCGAACAGTCCCGGCCGCGGCCTGGTGGCCGTCCGCCCGGACGGGCATGTCGGCTTCCGGTGCGGGAAAGTCGACGCGGCCGGACTGAGCGGCTGGCTGTCACTGATCTGTGCCACAGGACAGCCACCAGGCCGGCCACGGCCGCCGGACGACGCCGGGTGACGGCCACGCGTCGGGGCGTCCCGGCGGTGCTGCACCGCGCGGGGCCCTGTCGGCCGCGCGGCCTGGGCCGTTCGGCCCTACCGCACATCGGCGGGTCGTGGTGCTATGGAAGTGAGTCGAGGGCATCTGAAATGGGATGCGGCGAAGCGGAGAGAAACCGCGCACCACGCAATCCGGATCCGCGAGAAGCGGGCGGCCCTCGGCTCCACTCTTGGGTGCCGACCCGATTGGTCCGTCCTGTGCCGGGCGGCACGGGCCCGCGCTGCGACCCGGCCCGGGCTGGGGGACTCTGGAGTGGGGCAGGCGTCGGAAGGAACGCCCATGCGCTGGGAGACGATCTCCAAGGACACCACACCGGCCGTTCCGCCGAATCTCACCGACTACGACCGCGCCCGGGCCGACTTCATCTGGGCGCGGGCCCACACCGCTCTGACCGGATTGCCCGGCGGTGGGCTGAACATCGCGCACGAGGCGATCGACCGCCATGTGGCTGCGGGCCTGGGTGACAAGGTCGCGCTGCGGTGCCTGTCCCGCGACAACGTCCTCTCGACCGTCACGTACGCCGAGCTGGCGCGCCGTACGGCCCGCTTCGCGAACGTCCTGCGGTCACTCGGCGTGGGCTACGGGGACCGGGTGTTCACGCTGCTCGGCCGCTGCCCCGAGCTCTACACGGCGGTGCTCGGCACGCTGAAGAACACCAGCGTGCTGTGCCCGCTCTTCTCCGCCTTCGGCCCCGACCCGGTCGAGCAGCGCCTGAGCCTGGGCGACGCCCGCGTGCTGGTGACCACCGCGGCCCTGTACCGGCGCAAGGTCGCCGAGCGGCGGACGTCGCTCCCCCTGCTCGCACACGTCATCGTCGTCGGGCCCGGAGCCGAGGAACTCCCCGGCACGCTCTCCTTCGACGAGCTGATGTCCGCCGCCCCGGACGGGTTCACCGTCCCGCCGACCTCCGCCGAGGACATGGCGCTGCTGCACTTCACCAGCGGAACCACCGGCACCCCCAAGGGCGCGGTCCATGTCCACGAGGCGGTCGTGGCCCACTACGCCACGGCCGCGTACGCGCTCGACCTGCACGCCGATGACGTGTACTGGTGCACCGCCGACCCTGGCTGGGTCACCGGCATGTCGTACGGCATCGTCGCCCCACTCGTCCACGGCGTGACGGTCGTCGTCGACGAAGGCGACTACGACGCCCGGCGCTGGTACCGGATCCTCGGCGAACAACGGGTGAGCGTCTGGTACACCGCGCCCACGGCCCTGCGGATGCTGATGCGCGCCACCCCCCGGCAGGGCCCGTACGACCTGCCGCGCTCCTACGACCTGTCGGCCCTGCGGTTCATCGCCTCCGTCGGCGAGCCCCTCAACCCCGAGGCCGTGGTGTGGGGCCGGGACGTGCTCGGCCTGCCGGTCCACGACAACTGGTGGCAGACCGAGACCGGCTGCATCATGATCGCGAACTTCGCGGCCTGCGAGATCCGGCCCGGCTCCATGGGGCGGCCGCTGCCGGGTGTCGAGGCGACCGTGCTGAAGCAGGGCGAGGACGGCCGGGCGCTGATCACCGACGGCAGGGTGACGGAGGCGGACCGACCGGACGTGGAGGGCGAGTTGGCGCTGCGGCCGGGCTGGCCGTCCATGTTCCGCGGCTATCTGCACGACAAGGAACGCTACGAGGCCGCGTTCGCCGACGGCTGGTATCTGACCGGCGACCTGGTCAGGCGGGACGCGGACGGCTGGTACTGGTTCGTGGGGCGCGCCGACGACGTCATCAAGTCGGCAGGGCACCTCATCGGCCCGTTCGAGGTGGAGAGCGCGCTGATGGAACACCCGGCGGTCGCGGAGGCCGGAGTGATCGGCCGGCCCGACCCCGTCGCCGGGAGCGTCGTCAAGGCGTTCGTATCGCTGCGGCCCGGCGTCGATGCCGCCCCGGACCTGGAACGGGAACTGCTGGCCTTCGCCCGTCGCCGGCTGGGCCCGGCCGTCGCGCCCCGTGAGATCGCCTTCGACCAGAACCTGCCCAAGACCCGCAGCGGCAAGGTCATGCGCCGCCTGCTGCGTGCACGTGAACTCGGCCTGCCCACCGGCGACGTGTCGACGTTGGAGGGATCCTCATGAGCGTGGCCCGCAACACCCGCACCAAGAAGGCCCCAGGAACCCCGAAGCCTCCCGGGAAGAACGCGAAGAAGGCCACGCCGAGGCACGCGAGGGGCGGGCGGGCAGCAGGTCCTGCTGCCGAACCCGCCCTGCACAGGATGGACCTGCTGGAGTCCATGCTGCGCATCCGCCGCTTCGAGGAGCGATGCGTCGAGCTGTACAGCGCGGCGCGGATCCGCGGCTTCGTCCACCTCTACATC
The DNA here is from genome assembly GCF_042803315.1 of Streptomyces sp. NPDC057424. Classification (NCBI taxonomy): domain Bacteria; kingdom Bacillati; phylum Actinomycetota; class Actinomycetes; order Kitasatosporales; family Streptomycetaceae; genus Streptomyces; species Streptomyces sp. NPDC057424. The sequence continues at coordinate 189,968 of NZ_JBHVCP010000003.1, read as the reverse complement.
GGAGAGGAGGCCGTCGCCGTGGGCGTCAACGAAGCCCTGACCCCCGAGGACGCGGTGGTCTCCACGTACCGCGAACACGGTCACGCGCTCGCTCGCGGCATCCCCGCCGAGGCCGTCATGGCCGAGATGTTCGGCAGGACGACCGGCTGCAGCGGAGGCCGCGGCGGCTCCATGCACCTGTTCGACGCGAGCCACCGCTTCTACGGTGGCAACGCGATCGTCGCCGGTGGTCTCCCCCTGGCCGCCGGACTCGCGCTCGCCGACCGCATGCGCGGACAGCACCGCGTCACCTGCTGCTTCTTCGGTGACGGCGCCTTCGCCGAGGGCGAGTTCCACGAGACGGCCAACCTCGCCGTCCTGTGGAACCTGCCGCTCCTGCTCATCTGCGAGAACAACCTCTACGCCATGGGCACAGCGCTCGAACGGCATGAGGCACAGACCGACCTCGCCCTGCGCGCCGCCTCGTACGGCATGGTCGCCTGGGCCGTCGACGGCATGGACGTCGAGGCCGTCGAGCACGCCGCCCGCCGGGCCACCGAAGCCATCCGGGCCGGGGCGGGCCCGCACTTCGTCGAAGCGCGTACCTACCGCTTCCGCGCCCACTCCATGTACGACCCCGACCGCTACCGGGACAAGGCGGAGATCGACCGGTGGAAGGCCCGGGACCCGATCGACCAGCTCATGGCCCGCTTGCGCGAGAACGGTGAACTGGGCGACGAAGAACTCGCCGGGATCGAGCAGCGCGCCACCCACGAGATCGACGACGCCGTCGAAGCGGCTGAACAGGCACCGGAGGAGCCGGTCGAGGACCTGCTCCGCCACGTCACCAGCGCCCCGGCGGGGTGAGGCGATCATGAGCACAGCGCAGCCTCAGACGGCGAAGACGACCTACCGGGAAGCGATGCGCGAGGCGTTGAGAGACGCCCTGAGCGCCGACGACCGCGTCTTCCTCATGGGCGAGGACGTGGGCCGCTACGGCGGATGCTTCGGCGTCAGCCTCGGCCTGCTGGAGGAGTTCGGGCCCGAACGGGTCCGCGACACGCCGCTGTCGGAGTCCGCGTTCGTGGGCGCCGGCATCGGCGCCGCCCTCGCCGGGATGCGGCCGATCGTCGAGATCATGACCGTCAACTTCAGCCTGCTCGCCCTCGACCAGATCCTCAACAACGCCGCCACCCTGCTGCACATGTCGGGCGGTCAGCTCCCCGTCCCCCTGGTGATCCGTATGACCACGGGCGCGGGGCGGCAGCTCGCCGCCCAGCACTCCCACAGCCTGGAGGGCTGGTACGCACACATCCCGGGCATCCGCGTCCTCGCGCCGGCGACCGTCGAGGACGCCCGCCACATGCTCGCCCCGGCCCTCGCCGACCCCGACCCGGTACTGGTCTTCGAGCACGGAAGCCTCTACAACGCCTCCGGTGAACTCTCCGCGCCCGCCGCGCCCGGGGACATCGATCACGCCGCGGTCCGCCGGCCCGGCACGGACGTCTCCCTGATCACCTACGGCGGTTCACTCCCCAAGGCGCTCGCGGCAGCGGACGAACTGTCCACCGACGGCATCAGCGCCGAGGTGGTCGACCTGCGCACCCTGCGTCCCCTCGACGACGAAGCCATCACCGCCACCGTGGCCGGCACGCACCGCGCCGTGGTCATCGACGAAGCCTGGCGCACCGGCAGCCTCGCCGCCGAGATCTCCGCACGCATCGCCGAGGAGTCCTTCTACGCACTGGACGCCCCGGTGGAGCGGGTGTGCAGTGCGGAGGTCCCCATCCCGTACGCCCGGCGGCTGGAGGAGGCCGCTCTGCCCCAGACCGCCGACATCGTCGCGGCGGCGCACCGGGCGGTGGGCTGATCATGGCCGAGTTCACCATGCCGTCCCTGGGCGCCGACATGGACGAGGGCATGCTCCAGGAGTGGCTGATCCACCCCGGCGACCAGGTCCACAAGGGCGATCCGGTCGCCGTCGTGGAGACCGCCAAGTCCACGATCGAGGTGGAGTGCTTCGAGACCGGGACGATCGGGAAGCTGCTGGTCGAGCCCGGTACGACGGTGCCGGTCGGCACGGCTCTCGCACTGATCGAGCCGGCCGCGGAAGAATCCCGGAAAGCGGAAAGGCCCCGGAAGGCGGAGAAACCCCGGAAGCGGGAGAAGCCCCGCCTGCCCGAAGGGGCCGAGGCGAGGCGACCGGCCCGGCGGGCGTCACACCGCGCACCGGCTCCCGCCCGGCCGGAACTCACCGCCGGGCCGCCGGCCGACCGTGAGCGTGGACACCTCGAAGCGGGCCCCTTGCTCCGGCACCTCGCCGAATACAGCGGCGTCGAACTGGAGGGGCTCGAGGGGTCGGGGCCCGGAGGGCGCGTCACACGGACCGATATCGAACAGGCAGCCGCTGCCGCTCGGCCCTCACGGCTGCGAGCCACCCCCCTCGCCCGCCGGCTCGCCGCCGAACTGGACGTCGACCTGACCGCGGTGGCGGGGACCGGCAAGGACGGCGCTGTCCGCGCCACCGACGTGCGCGAAGCGGCCTCGCGACCGGCACCCACGGCCGCGCCCGTGCCGCATGTCACCGCCCCGGTGCGGCCCTCGGCGGACCACACGGACACGATGCGCCAGGCGATCGCCGGACTGATGGCCCGCGCGAACCGGGACATCCCGCACTACTACCTGTCCACGACCGTCGACCTGGCCGACGCCATGGAATGGCTGCACGAGCACAACCGGCAGACCCCGGTCGGCGAGCGGTTGCTGCCCGCGGCCCTGCTCCTGAAAGCCGCGGCCCTCGCGGCCCGTGAGGTCCCCGAGCTCAACGGCTTCTGGACCGACGACCGTTTCGAGGCGGGCGACGGCGTCCACCTCGGCATGGCCGTGTCGCTGCGGGGCGGCGGGCTCGTCGCCCCCGCCCTGCGCGACGCCGACACGCTCCCGCTCCCCCAGCTGATGGCCTCTCTGAAGGACCTGGTCACCCGCGCCCGCACCGGCAGGCTCCGCGGCTCGGAGGTGTCCGGCTCGACCCTCACGGTCACCCATCTCGGTGATCAGGGCGTGGAAGCCGTCTTCGGTGTCATCTACCCGCCCCAGGTGGCCCTGGTCGGCTTCGGACGCGTCGTGGACCGGCCGTGCGCCGTGGACGGCCTCCTCGGCGTACGCCCCGTCGTCACCGCCACCCTGTCCGCGGACCACCGGGCGACCGACGGCGCCGTCGGAGCCCGCTACCTGACCGTGGTCGACCGCCTCCTGCACCACCCGGAGCAGCTGTGAACCGTACCGAAGCGCTGGACATCGTCAAGGAATCGATCACCCGCGTCATCCCCGACGCCGACTTCACCGCCGTCGGGCCCGACGCCCCGTTCCGCGACACTCTCGAGATGGACTCGCTGGACTTCCTCGGCTTCGTCGAGACGCTCAGCGAGCGGACCGGCATCCGCATCGACGACGAGGACACCCCTCAGCTGACCACGCTGTCCTCGAGCACCGAGTTTCTCCTCGCCCACACGACGTGAGCAGGCAGGTGACGTTCGGACGGGGCGGCACGGCCGTCGAGGTACTCGCCGACCACACCGCACGGCTCGCGCCGCTCCACCGATCTCGAAGTACACGGCCTGATGACCGCGCCGGGCCCACGGCCCCTGTCCGCGACAGGCTCCGCTGAGCCGGCTCCTGCCCGCGCGCTCCTGAGGGAAGGCGGAGGATGATGAGACACAGCGAGGTCGGTGCGCTGATGGCATGCGGCACACCGTCGAGGAGGTCGCCCCGGCTGCTCGCCGAGCGCCGGATCAGCGGCCTTCCCGTGGCCCGCCGCGCCCGTCCGGGCCAGGTCCCGGCCCGGACGGCCGGAGGGCTGATGTCCCACCCGGCCGTCACCGTCCACAGCCGCGCCTGGAGGGAGACGTCAAGGGACGCATCGTCCGGATGATCGTCGTCTCCGGGAAGGTCGGCGGCTTCCGCGGCTTCGAGCAGATCGCCGCCCGGGCGACGACGGTGGCCGGGGGCCTGTCGAGTGAGCAAGCCGGGAGTGGGCTATGACGCACAGACAAGAAGGCAACCCGATCGTGGCCGGTGTCGACCCCGATCCGGGTCAGCGCATGGCGCTCGCCTGGGCCGCCGACGAGGCGGACCGGCGCCGCCTGCCCCTGCTGCTCGTCCTCGCACAGAACGTGCCGACCCCGGGGTACCGGCCGGTGGACGGGCGGCCGTCCTGGGAGGAGTGGAACCAGACCCTGCACGCGACGGGGGACGCCGTGCTGAGGGAGGCGGTGGGCTTCGTCGAGTCACGGCACCCGCGGGTTCGGGTCTCCGGGATGCTGGCGGAGGGGCATCCCGCCTGGGTGCTGCGTGAACAGGCGCAGAACGCCACGGCGATCGTGCTCGGCTCCTGGCACCTGGGTGCTCTCCAGGAGCTCTTCACCTCCGCGGCCGTCACGCTGCCTCTCATCGCCCACGCACCGTGCCCTGTCGTGGTCGTACCGGAGTCGGAGCACATCACCCAGCAGCCGCCGTACTTCGTGGTCGGGGTCGACGGCAGCCCCCGATCCGCCGCCGCGGTCGACTTCGCCTTCGAGGAAGCCGCCCTGCGCGGCGCGGTCCTGCGGGCCCTGTACGTGTGGCACGCGCCGCCCCTCGGCGTCCTGGACGAGGACGCGGCCGTCCAGGACTGCCGTCGGCTTCTGTCCGAGACGGTGGCTGGACGTACCACCGCCCATCCGGAGGTGGAACTGCACCACGAGGTCGTGCGGGGCCATCCGGTACAGATCCTCGCCAAGGCGTCCGAACACGCCCTCGGCCTGGTCGTGGGCACCCGCGGCCGCGGCGGCTTCACCGGCATGGTGCTGGGCTCCGTCAGCCAGGGCGTACTGCACCACGCACACTGCCCGGTCATCACCGTCCCGCACACGCACGACCGGTAGGCCGCGGGTCACCGGAGCATGTCGTCGCGTGTCACCGGCCCGGTCCGGGCGTCTCGGCGCCGGGCGACGGGACGGCCGGCGCCCCGGTCAGGCCACCGTGATGCTGTCGTCCAAGTAGACGTCCTGGACGGCGTGGAGGAGTTCGATGCCCTCTGCGGTGGGCCGCTGGAAGGCTTTGCGGCCGGTGATGAGCCCGGTGCCGCCCGCCCGCTTGTTGATCACCGCAGTGCGTACGGCCTGCGCGAGGTCCCCTTGGCCTGCCGACACGCCGCCGCTGTTGATGAGTCCGACCCGGCCCATGTAGCAGTTGGCCACCTGCCAGCGGGTGAGGTCGATCGGGTGATCGGTGGTGAGCCTGTCGTACAGGAGATCGTCGGTCCTGCCGAACTGCAGCGCGGGGTAGCCGCCGTTGTTCTCCGGCTGCTTCTGCTTGACGAGGTCGGCCTCGATGGTCACGCCGAGGTGGTTGGCCTGCCCGGTGAGGTCGGCCGACACCGAGTAGTCCACGCCGTCCTTCTTGAACGCCGGGTTGCGCAGGTAGCACCACAGCACGGTGAACATGCCCAGTTCATGAGCGCGCGCGAAGACCTCACTGGCTTCCTGCAACTGGCGGTCCGACTGCTCCGAGCCGAAGTAGACGGTGGCGCCGACCCCGGCCGCGCCGAGTTCGAAGCACTGCTCGACGTTGCCGAACATGATCTGGTCGTCATGGTTCGGGTAGGTCAGGAGCTCGTTGTGATTGAGCTTCACGATGAACGGGATCCTGTGCACGTAGCGCCGCGACACGGCCCCGAGCACACCGAGCGTGCTCGCGACCGCGTTGCAGCCGCCTTCGATGGCGAGTTCGACGATGTTCTTCGGGTCCAGATAGCGGGGGTTCCTGGCGAACGCCGACGCCGCGGAGTGCTCGATGCCCTGGTCGACCGGCAGGATCGACACGTGCCCCGTGCCGGCCAGACGGCCATGGTCGAAGAGGGACTGCACATTGCGCAGCACTCGGGGCGGCCGGTCGGACCCGGCCACGGTCCGGTCGACGAAATCATGACCGGGGAGTACCAGGTCTTCCTTCGGAATGCCCTGGGCGCTGTAGGCCAGCAGGTCGTCGGCCTCGTCGCCCAGCAAGCCTCGGATGTCGGTCATCGGATTCGCCCCTCCGGTCGTTCGGGAGTACCGAGAGACGGAACCCGGGTTCCCGCAACCACCAGGCTTCATGTGACTCCGCTGCGTCTGATCCACACCTCCCCACCCCTGTCGTCACAACCCGTCAGCGCCGCACCCTCGGCATCCCCAGTCCGAGCCACGAGATGATCTCCCGCTGGATCTCGTTGTTGCCGCCGCCGAAGGTGAAGATGACCGCCGAGCGGTAGCCGCGCTCCAGTTCGCCGTGCAGGACCGCGCCGGCCGAGCCTTCCTTCAGGGCGCCGGGGGCCGCGACGATCTCCATGAGCCAGGCGTAGGCGTCGCGGCGGGCCTCGGAGCCGTAGACCTTGACGGCGGAGGCGTCCTGCGGGGTGAGGGTGCCGTCCTGGACCGCGCCGACCATCTGCCAGTTGAGCAGCTTGAGGGCGTCCAGCCGGGCGTGGGTGCGGGCCAGGAGGCGCCGTACCCAGGGCAGGTCGGCGACCCGGCGGCCGTCGGCGAGCTTGGTCTCCATCGCCCAGCGCTGCACGTCGTGCAGGGCGCGGATCGCCATGGTGCCGTGGGCGGCCAGGGTCACGCGCTCGTGGTTGAGCTGGTTGGTGATCAGCCGCCAGCCCTGGTTCTCGGCGCCGACCCGGCGGGAGACGGGGACACGGACGTTCTCGTAGTAGCTGGCGGTCGTGTCGTGCGAGGCGAGGGTATTGATCAGGGTGCAGGAGTAGCCGGGGTCGGTGGTCGGCACCAGGAGCATCGTGATGCCCTTGTGCGGCGGGGCGTCCGGGTCGGTGCGGACCGCGAGCCACACCCAGTCGGCCGTGTCGCCGTTGGTCGTCCAGATCTTCTGGCCGTCGACGACGTACTCGTCGCCTTCCCGTACGGCCCGGGTGCGCAGGGACGCGAGGTCGGTGCCCGCGCCCGGCTCGCTGTAGCCGATGGCGAAGTCGGTCTCGCCGGAGAGGATCTTCGGCAGGAAGTACGCCTTCTGCTCGTCGGTGCCGTACTGCATGATCGTCGGGCCGACGGTGTTCAGCGCCATGAGCGGCAGCGGGACGCCGGCCTGGGCGGCCTCGTCGAAGAAGATGAACTGCTCCATGGCCGTCAGGCCGCGCCCGCCGTACTCCTCGGGCCAGCCCACACCGAGCCAGCCGTCCGTGCCGAGCCGCCGGATGGTCTCGCGGTAGAACCGCTTCTGGGCGGCAGGGTCGCCGTGCCGGGCGTACACGTGGTCCGGGACCAGTTCGGCGAAGTAGGACCGCAGTTCGGTGCGCAGCCGCTGCTGCTCGGGCGTGTATTCGAGGTGCACGGCGCCTCCAGGCTCCCCAGACCGGTCCTGTCGGCGCACACCGTAGAACGTGTTTCAGAAATTGGGAATGGCGTGGGTCAGTCCAACGTGCCGAGGAAGTCCGTGCACGCCCGCGCGCATGCGCGGCACGCCGCCGCCGAGTCCTCCGCTCCTGGTTGCCGGTCGAAGACGTGGGCGGCCTCCAGGCACACGGTCCGGCACCACTCGACCTGGACCCTGATGCTGCTCTCGTCCACCTGGTTCTGCTCGGACAGCACACGGCAGGTCGCGTCGCAGACCTCCGCGCACATGATGCCCTTGCGCCGCACGAGTTCCTGGTTCTCGGTGCCGTCGGGATCCACGAGGCTCGCGCGCAGCGCGCACGCCCGCGCGCACTCGGTGCACGCCTGCGCACAAGCGAAGCGGTCCTCCAGGAACCGGAACAGCTCCTGCTGGGATGTCGTCGAAGTCACACCGCGCGGGTAGCCCCGGTCGATGCCGGTCAAACCCGGTGTTCCCAAGGGTTCCGTCCGGTGCGGCGCCCGCCTGTGTCCTGCGGGTTCATGAAGTGGTCCAGGGGTACCCGCGTGCCATGAAGAGCGCATGGACGGAGATGGCCGCGGCCAGCGGCACCGTCGGCATCGGGCTGATCGTGGCGGGTGTGGTGGTCGTTGCCCTGCTGCTGGGGGCCTTCGTCCTCGGCGTGCGCGTCAAGCGCAGGGAACTGCCCACACCGCGCCCGGACGAGCAGCCGAGGCTGCCCGACGGGGGTCCGGTCCGCGAGACGAGTGAGCGCCGGGAGCCCGAGGAGGTCCCCCGGAGCGATGAGCGCCTGACCCCGCACCAGCTGAAGGGCCACGGCACCATGAGCGACCGGACGAGCGCGTCGCAGGAGCGCCCGCGCTGGAACGAGGGCGGCGGCGGTTCGTTCGGCAGCGGCGGTCCGGGCGGCAGCTGACCCCCGGGACCGGCGGCCCGGCGCAGCCGCGAAGTCCTGACAGAAGGGCCCGTGCTGGCGCACGGGCCCTTCTGCATGTCCGGGGCCGGCGCCGCAGGGGTGAGCCGGATCACAGGTTCCGAGTGCATCGTCAAACGGGGGCCGGTGTCTTTTGAGAGGCCTAGGGGGCCACTGAGACGCAGGACGATGAGGATGGAGCAGGTTCGGGCGGACGGCTTCGACGAGTTCGCGGCCGCCCGTTGGTCGGCGCTGCTCCATGTCGCGCGTCTGCTCACGGGGGGTGACCGGCAGCGTGCCGAGGATCTGGTGCAGGAGGCCTTGGTCAAGTTGTGGTTCGCCTGGCCGAAGGTGGCCGAGCAGGCGCCGGAGGCGTACGTCCGCACGGTGCTGGTGCTGCTGGCGGCCCGCTCGGCGCGGCGGCGCTGGTGGGGGGGGAGCGCCCGGTGGAACAGCTGCCCGACCGGGCCGTCCCGGGCGACACGCCGTCCGCCGTCGCGAAGCGTTCACGGCTGGAGGCGGCGCTGGCCCTGCTGTCGCCGAAACAGCGGGCCGCGGTGGTGCTGCGCTCCTGCGAGGACCTGCCCGAGACCAGGTCGCCCAGGCGCTGGGCTGCCCGGTGGGCACCGCCCGGTCCCACGCGTCACGCGGAGTCGCACGTCGGAGCCGGGCTCGTCGCCGACGGCTCGGTCGTCGGCGTGCCGTCCGGCGAGGCCGTCGGGCTGGTCGCGGGCTGCGGCCGGTGATCGGCGGGCTGGGCCCGGGCGAGCATGCTGGGCAGCAGGGCCAGCCCGAGGCTGAGCCCGGCCACCGCCACGGCGGAGCCGCCCGCCTTCCACAGCAATCGCGACCGGCGGCGGGCCCTGATGCCCGCGTGCAGGCTCCGCCAGATCCTGTCCGACGCCGTCAGGCCCGTGACGTGAAAGGAGAACCGATGGACGACTTCGAGCGGGACCTGTCGCGGCTGATGCGCGACACCCGGCAGCACACCCCGTACGAGCCCGCGCACCGGCAACGGCAGCAGCCCGAGACGTCCCCGCCCGCGACCACGACCGGCGGCATCACCCCGTCCGGGACGACGAGCGAGCGGGCCGATCCCACGCCGACGGCCACGGCCCCCGAGAGCCCGGCCGGCTCGACGCCGCCCGCGCCTCCGCCCTCCCCGACCCCGACGACGGCCCCTCCGCCCACGCTGGACTCCGAGGAGTCTCAATGACTGAGTCAAGCCACCTGCATGGTCTATCGCGGAGCGCAGGGCGCATATCTCGCCTGTGGAGCTACCGCCGCCTCGCCGTGGCCGCGCTGGCCTCCGGGTCGTACGCCGGATGCGTGTTGTTCGTGCTGGGGGTGCCGTAAACCGCCGCCGGGCCCGGTGAGATGAAACATCCCCTTCACCCAGGAAGTCCTCAGGGGCAACGACTGCTGCCTACCGTGCCTGCCTTGTCAGTCACCAACCCGCAGCAAGGAGGCGTGGCATGAGCACCGAGCCACGGCTGGCCGAAGTCGCCGAGCCGGAACCCGCACAGCGGGCGGCACCGGGCACGGACCAGGCCGTCAAGGAGACCCTCGAGGACTACACGCTCCGCTTCGCGCCGCGCACGTACCGGCGCTGGACCCCGATGGTGGTGGCGACCACCGCGCTCGGCGGCATCGCCTACATGGCCGACTTCTCCATCGGGGCCGGCATCGGCCTGGCCCACGGCACCGGCAACGCGCTGCTCGCGATCGCCGTCGCCGCCGTCGTCATCTTCGTGACCGGCTTCCCCCTCGCCTACTACGGGGCCCGCTACAACATCGACCTTGACCTGATCACCCGCGGCTCCGGCTTCGGCTACTTCGGTTCGGTCCTCACCAGCGTCATCTTCGCCAGCTTCACCTTCATCTTCTTCGCCCTCGAAGGCTCGATCATGGCCCAGGGCCTGAAACTGGGCCTCGGACTGCCGCTGTGGCTGGGCTACTTGGTCTCCACCCTGATGGTGATCCCCCTGGTGATCTACGGCATGACGGCGCTGAGCAAGCTCCAGGTGTGGACCACCCCGATCTGGCTGCTGCTGATGGTCGGCCCGCTGGTCCACCTGGTCGCCACCGACCCCGGCACCGTCGACCGCTTCCTCGCCTACGCGGGCACCGACGGGGACGGCGGCATCAACACCGCCTCGGTGCTGCTCGGGGCCGGCGTGTGCCTGTCGCTGATCGCGCAGATCGGCGAGCAGATCGACTACCTGCGCTTCATGCCGCCCAAGACCGAGGCGAACAAGCGCACTTGGTGGACGGCTGTGGTGATGGCCGGCCCGGGCTGGGTGGTGCTGGGCGCGCTGAAGCAGGCCATCGGCGTGTTCCTCGCGGTGTACATCATCGCCGAGGTCGGTGCCTCCGCCGCGCCCGAGCCGATCCAGCAGTTCAAGGGCGCCTTCGACGCGATGATGCCGTCCTGGCTCGTCGTCCCGCTGGCCGTGGTGCTGGTCGTGATCAGCCAGATCAAGATCAACGTGACGAACGCGTACTCCGGCTCCCTCGCCTGGACCAACTCCTTCACCCGCGTCACGAGGCGCTACCCGGGCCGGATGGTCTTCGTCCTGGTCAACCTGGGTTTCGCGCTCGTCCTGATGGAGGCCGACATGTTCAGCTTCCTCAACAGCATCCTGGGCTTCTACTCGAACTGCGCGATCGCCTGGGTGGTCACCGTCGCCACCGACATCGGCATCAACAAGTACGTGCTGAGGCTGTCGCCGCACGCCCCCGAGTTCCGGCGCGGCATGCTCTACGCCGTCAACCCGGTCGGCGTGGTGTCCTTCGTCGCCGCCTCCGCGCTGTCCATCGCGATGTACTTCCGCGCCCTCGGCGACACGCTCCAGCCGTACTCCCCCGTCGCCGCGGCCCTCATCGCCTTCGTCCTCACACCGCTGATGGCCGTGGTCACCCAGGGCAGGTACTACCTGCGCCGCACCGACGACGGCATCGCCGAGCCGCTCCTGGACGAGGACGGCAACCCCAGCGCCGTCGCCTACGAGTGCCATGTGTGCCGGCAGCAGTTCGAGCGGCCGGACGTGGCGGCCTGCCGCACGCACGACGCGGTCGTCTGCTCACTGTGCCTGAGCACCGACCAGGTCGGCGACCACGTCCTGCCGGCCGCGGTCTGACCTGTACGGCGGGAGCGCGGTCGGGCGCTCCCGCCGTACGGCACGTTACGGCCCGGTCTCGGACGCGCTGTGCGGGACCGGTCGGAGCGGCGGCTCAGGGGCCCGGGCGGCATACTGATCTTGCGCTGAGCAAGTGATCGGGCCGACGGTCGGAGAGGGGATGACGGGACGTGACCACCGATGAGCCGGAGGGGCGGGGAACTCCCCACGAACCGCGCGGCGTTTCCCCGGTCCCCGACGACGTGTGGCTGCGGTTCCTCATGGACAGCGAGTCCGCCATACGTGTCTCCGCTCCCAGGGAACCCTCCGCGAAGGAGCGGGCGGCCGGGCGGCAGCTCCAACCCCCGCACGCCGTCGGCGACCTGTGGCAACCGGAGGAACTGTGGGTCCGCGTGGCGTGGCGGGACCTGGACCGCCGGGCCAAGGTCCGGCGCGCGGGACGATTCCTCGCCACCGCGGCCTCCGTCGCCCTGGCCCTGGGGGCCTGGTCGCAGCTGTCCACCGGCGCGGGCACGGGCCACCGGCCCGGCGACAGCACCGTGCGGCAGGTCGAGGGGGCGACCGCGCGGCTGCCCACGACCACACCCGTCCCGTCCGTATCCCCCTTCCCGCAGCCGTCCCGGTAGGCCCACGCAGGACGGGTACAGTTCCGCCCCGCCGCCTAGGATGAGCCACACAGGCCGGATCTGGGCGCTCGTCCGGGCGCGGCCCCCGCAGGCAGGAACGCGCAGACAGACCGAAGGGGGACGGAGATGAGCGCGCCACGCCTCAGCAGCACCCCGTTGCCGGGCATAGGCGTCCGCTACGACCTGACGACACGGGACAGCCGGCGCCTCTCGGTGGTCGCGCACCGCGACGGGCACCGGACGGTCAGCGCCTACCGCAAGGACGACCCGGACGCCTGCGACCTCTCGGTGCGACTGACGTCGGAGGAGGCGGCCACGCTCATCGACGCCCTGATGCCCGCGCACCACACGCCGAACCTGCTGTCCACCACCGACCTGGGGCTCGTCGCCGAGCGGATCGAACTGCCCGGCTCCTCGCACTGGAACGGGCGGCTGCTGGGCGAGTCCCGGATCCGTACGGACACCGGCGCGTCCGTGGTGGCGGTGCTGCGCCGGGCCGAGGCGATCCCCTCCCCCACCCCGGACTTCCGGCTGGCCGGTGGCGACACCCTCATCGTCATCGGGACCCGCGAGGGCGTGGAGGCGGCCGCCACGATACTCGGGCGGGAGTGAGCCGCCATGCACTCCTCCGCGGTCTTCCTGATCGAGTTCGGCTGTCTCATCCTGGGGCTCGGGCTGCTCGGCCGCTTCGCCGGGCGCTTCCGGTTCTCGCCGATCCCCCTCTATCTGCTGGCCGGGCTCGCCTTCGGGGAGGGCGGGCTGCTGCCGCTGGGCGCCAGCGAGGACTTCGTCGCCGTCGGCGCCGAGATCGGTGTCATCCTGCTGCTGCTCATGCTGGGCCTGGAGTACACGGCCACCGACCTCGTCTCCCACCTCAGGACCCACTACCCCGCCGGGCTCCTCGACGCCGTCCTCAACGCCCTGCCGGGTGCGGTCCTGGCCCTGCTGCTCGGCTGGGGCCCGGTCGCCGCCGTCGTCCTGGCCGGCGTCACCTGGGTCTCCTCCTCCGGCGTCATCGCCAAGATCCTCGGCGACCTGGGGCGGCTGGGCAACCGCGAGACCCCGGCCATTCTGAGCATCCTGGTCCTGGAGGACCTCTCCATGGCGGTGTACCTGCCCATCGTCACGGCCCTGCTGGCCGGGGTGGGCCTGGCCGCGGGCGGCGTCACCCTGGCGATCGCCGTGGGTGTGCTGGTCCTGGTGCTGGTCCTCGCGGTGCGCTTCGGCCGCCACGTCTCCCGCTTCGTCTCCAGCGACGACCCCGAGAAGCTGCTGCTGGTCGTTCTCGGTGTGACGCTCGTGGTCGCCGGGCTCGCCCAGCAGTTGCAGGTGTCGGCCGCGGTGGGCGCGTTCCTGGTCGGCATCGCGCTGTCGGGTGAGGTCGCCGAGGGCGCGACGAGTCTGCTCGCGCCGCTGCGGGACCTGTTCGCCGCGGTGTTCTTCGTCTTCTTCGGCCTGCACACCGACCCGGCCAGCATTCCGCCCGTGCTGCTGCCCGCCCTCGCCCTGGCCGCCGTCACCGCCGCCACGAAGATCGCCACGGGCTACTGGGCGGCGCGCCGCGCCGGAGTCGGGCCCAGGGGCCGCTGGCGCGCCGGCGGCACGCTCGTGGCCCGCGGCGAGTTCTCCATCGTCATCGCGGGGCTCGCCGTCACCTCCGGCATCGAGCCCTCCCTCGGTCCCCTGGCCACGGCGTACGTCCTCATCCTGGTCCTCCTCGGCCCCCTGACCGCCCGGTGGACGGAGCCGCTGGCGACGCGCCTGACCGGACGCTCCCCCCGGCGGACGGCGCCGACCCCTCCGGGCGCACACGAGGCACTCGACGACCAGGACACAGTCGGCCGCAGCTGACCGTGCCGCCGGTTCGGGGTTCGAGTCCCGAACCGCCCAGGTGGCCGGGGCCGCCGGCGAGCACGACGGCATCCAGGGGCGTGGAGCATCCGGTGAACACGCCGCATCGAGCCGCCCCTGCTGCCGGCGAACACGCGGCACCAGGCAGCCACGGGCCCGAGGGCGTCCCGACCGCGGCCGGGCGGCCGGTGAGCACACCCGCACCCCGCCATCCCCGCGCCCAACCAGCACGCACCACCACCCCCCGGACAGCCGGGGGCCCGACGACATCCAGCGCGGTCGGGCAGCAGCGAGCATGCCCGCGCCCGCGACCCCCGGCGGCCGGCAGGTGCGTCGGGATGCCGCCGAGGGCGGCCGGTGCGTGCGCCGGTGGAGCGGCCGCCGTACCGCCATGGTCCAGGGCTGTCCGCGGTCCCCAGAAGCCCCCTAACCCGTCTTCCAGCCCCTCCGTGTGTCCATCCGCTCCCACTCCGCGTCCCACTGGGCCATGCGCCGCCGGTCGAAGGCCAGGCGGCTCAGGCACGTGGCTCCCAGGACCGCACCGCCCGCGAAGAACCCTGTGAGCGCGCCGCCCATGGCGGTGTGCAGCCACGCCTCACCGCTGGACACCGGTGGGCTCGTGATGTCACCGCTCCGGTTCACCCACAGGGAGATCGTGCTCCCGGCGGGAGCCCTGGGCGCCACCCGGGCCTCCTCACGATGGGTCGAGCCGTCGGGCGCGGTCCACTGCACCTTGCCCCACACCCGGTGGTCGCTCGCCACGCGGGCCGGTGACGGGCCGGGCGCGTCCTCGACGACCACCGCCTGGACCTGGCGGCTCTCGGCCCGTTGCCGTTCGACGGCCCGCTCGACGGTGCCCGCCGCCATCAGCCCGGCGACCAGCCCGGCCAGCAGGGCGAGCACCCAGCCGGCGAGCACGACCCAGGCCTCGACGACGTCGACGCGGCGCTTGAGCGCGTTGCGTCGCCACCGCCACCATCGCACGGTCACCCGCTCCGACGCTGTCATGGGCCGACACCCCCTCATGAGCACCGGCAGCACCCCTTCCAGTGTGCGCCTGTCAGCCGCGTACGCTCGCCGATCAATGCCGGGCAGCTCATCTCGAGGGCGCGCAGGTGTGGTTCAGACGGGCGAGGCCGCGATCCGTACCCGGTCGCTCTCGCCGCCGGAGAGGAAGGAGGCCATCGCCCTCCCTTCCTCGGCGACGGTGGTGCGGTCGGCCCGGGAGAAGCGGCGCAGCGGGGTGACGAGCACCGTGTCCGCCTCGACGGTCCAGGTCGCGGCGACCCTGCCGTCGACCAGGACGACACGTTCACCGGCGACGGACAGGTGGCGGTGCGCGTCGTCGATGATCCGGGTGCGGTCGTGGTAGCCGAGGATCGCGTTGTCGAACGCCGGCAGGAACCGCACGGGCGCCGGGGTGTCGGGGTCGGGGCGGGGCGCGTCGGGCAGGTCGAGGAGTTCGCGGCCGCGTTCGTCGCGGAAGGCGACCAGTTCCTCGCGCAGGGCGGAGACCGCGGCGGGCAGTCCGGTGAGACCGCACCAGGCGCGCAGGTCGGCCGAGGCGGCGGGGCCGAAGGCCGTCAGATAGCGCCGTACCAACGCCTGGCCCACGGGGTCGGAGCCGTCCAGGGCGGGCGGGTCGATCTCGCGTCCCAGCCAGGAGGAGATCAGCGCGTAGCGCACTCCCGCCTTCGTGCGCCACAGCCCGCGCGGCGGCAGTTGGACCGTCGGAAGGAGGGCGGCGACCAGCATCTCACCCAGGGGCCGGGGCCCCGCCGCGGGCCAGCGGTCGGCGACGGCTCGCGCGAGTTCGGGCATGGAGCGGGGTTCGCCGTCCGCCATGACCTTCCGGCCCGCCGCCGCGAGTTCACCGGCGTCGACTCCGTCGAGCTCGTGCCGGTAGACCCCGAGGATCCGCTGGCGCAGCATGCCGTCGTGGCGGGCGCGCCAGGCCACGGCGTCGTCGGCGGTGACGAGATGGACGGTGCGGCGCATGAGGTGGGTGCGCACGACACGCCGCCCGGTCAGCAGGTCCGACAGCTCCGCCGGGTCGAACGCCCGCAGTCGCGACCAGAGCCCCGGGAACGGCTCCTGCGGTTCCTGCGCCTGGAGACCGCACAGGTGCGCGACGGCGTCGAGGACCGGCAGGTCGGCGCGTTCGAGGAGCAACTGCCGGGCGAGGGTGGCGCGGTTGAGCGCCCGGGCGTCGAGAACGGTCATCGGTGCACCTAGGCCTTCGCGTCGTGTGCCGACCTGTGGTCCAGGTGTCCGGGCGGCTTGCGCGCTCACGGTCGCACGGGTTGCGGTCAGATCGTGACCGCGTTCCACACGTGGCCTGCTGGACGGAGTCCTGCGGGCCCTCGCCGAGGTCGATCCGGACATGGCGGTGGACATCGAGCACGAGGCCGCCCTGCCGCCCGTAGGCCGGTTGCAGGGACGCGGAGATCGTCGCCCTGCCGTCGCCGCACGCCCGCGGGGGCGAGAGGCCGCGGCCTGGGGAGCGGTTCCACGGCGTCATGGCATCGTGCTCTGGGCGCTGATCAGCTCGGTGACCGCGCGAAGACCGCCGTGGGCGAGGGCGGCACGCTGCCGGTCCGCGCCGGTCCCGTCCTGCAGCAGCCGGTGGACCAGGGACGTGACCTGCCGCGAGTCGCCGGATGCGTCGAGGGCGGGAGCGACGTGCCGCAGGAACTCGTAGAGCACGTCGCCGGCTCGGTGCGGTGTGCCGCCCGGGTCGATCAGGGTGTCGCCGAGCCCGTGCCGGGCGGCGTGCCACATGGCGGCCTGCAGCAGCTCCGGAGCGCGGTCGGGCAGGGGCGCGTCGGCGACCGCTTCCGCGAGGGCGGTCTCCACGAGGGCCCGGACGATCGCGGCGAGCATGACCGCCTCGTCCGCGCGCAGCTGGACGTCCGGGCACCGCACCTCGATCGTCGGGTAGGTGGCCGAGAGACGGGCCTGCCAGTAGAGCTGGCCGGTGTCCGAGATCAGCCCCGACTCCAGCAGCCGTTCCACGCGCCGGTTGTAGTCCGCGGCGTCGTGGAAGTGCGGGGGCATGCCGCTGACCGGCCACCGGCTGAAGATCACCGTGCGCCAGCTCGCGAAGCCCGTGTCGTGGCCGTCCCAGAGCGGGGAGTTCGCCGCCATGGCCGTCAGCGTCGGCAGCCGGGACCGGATCCGGTTCAGCACCTGCACGCCCGCTTCCCGGTCGGGCACGGCGACGTGCACATGCGTGCCGTTGACCAGTTGCTCCGCCACCAGCTGCGGGGCCTGGGTGACCATGGCCCGGTAGCGGGCCTGGTCGGTGACGGCGATGGGGCGGCCGTGACGCAGCGGTGGTGTCCCGCAGACACCGATCCGGCAGCCGTACTCCTCCGCGGCCACGCCGACGGCGTGCCGCAGACGCAGCAGGTGGCCTCCGACCTCTTCCAGGGTGTCGCAGACCGGGGTGGCCACCTCGACCTGTGCCTGGAGCAGCTCGTACTGCACCTCCTGGTCGGTCACGAGGTGCCCGACGCCCGCCGCGGCGCGCACTTTGTCCGCCTGAGGTACCGGCAGGCCCGTCACCGGGTCGAGCAGCAGGTACTCCTCTTCCACGCCGATCGTCGTCATCGACCACCCTCTGTTCCGCCCGGCGGCCGGGCCGGATTCCGGCGCGCGGCAGGCGCACCTCACGCAGCGATGGTCACCTCTCACGGGGCACGCTCGTGGCTTACCGAGTGCCGCGCTCGCGACGGAACAAAACGCGACCCAGGCACAGAAACCGCTTACGCCGGAAATGGCACCTCACGCGGCGCCCCTGCCGGAGCACTCGCGCACCGGCGGCTGCGGACCCACGGCCTCCTCGTCCCCATGGCGGTCGCCGTGATCCTGCGCAAGCGGCACTGAGCCCGCCGTTCGGTCGACCGGATCGTTCCGCCATTCGACTCAGGGCCACTCAACGGCAGACAAAGGCGACGAACAGAACGGAATAGGTTCCTTCGAGGCGGATGACCGTCCCTGCACCGTTGCTGCCGACCGAGGAACTGATGGCGACACACACCGGCCTGTCGAGCCTGCCCTTCCTCCACCACGTGTGGCGGACCGCCCAGAAGGGCGAAAGGGCCGAGGGCGACGCCCCCTGGGACATCGGCCGCTCCCAGGAATGGGACCCACCCTGCCCGCCGTCCCGCCGCACCTTCCTCACCCTGCCCACACGGCGCAAGGGCGAGCGACGGTGAGACGGGGCAGGCGCGAGCCACCGGCCGGCGAGCCGCGCAACGCCCTGGCCGACGAGACCGAGGGCTACCTTCTCGCCCACGCCCACCGCCACCAGGCGCAGCACGAGGCCGAGGATCTCTGCGCGCGGATGCCGTGGCTGACCACGGCCCAGGCCGAGGAACTCACCGGCCACTACGTCCGCCGGCGGCTCGACGTCACCCGTCAGCTGATACTCGGCACCGTGCGACGAGCCGGCGAGCTGCGGCTGGAGTACGAGGGCCGCTACGCCGAGCTGCGGAGCACCCTGCTACGACGCCACGCGGCCGGTGCCTGCGCGGTCCTGGCCTGTGCCGCCGGGGTGGGCGCGCTGGCCGGTGTGCTCGCCCGCTGACAGCCCGGCTCAGCGGCCTCAGCCGTCCTCGCGGGGCAGCGGCACGGCATCGGCACGGCGCCCCGAGCGGCTGCGTGACGTTCACTTGCCACAGTGCGCGCCTGGTCATGTTTGTCGCCGCCCGGCGGCCCCCGGCGGCCGAAGGGCGGCTCGAAGCAGCCGGTCCCGGGGGACGGGCCGTCGGCCCGCACGCCGAAGGCCGAATTCCGCAGGAACGCCGTGAGGCGGGCGTCGCCGTGGACGCGCAGGGCCATCCGTGACTGTTGCGGAGGGCGGGAACATCGTCGCCGGGGACAGGTCGGCCTGACGGCCCGTCATCAGGACGGCGCCAAGGCGGCACCACTGCCGCCACACCCCGCCGCCGGTCGCCGGGGACCGCCAAGGTCGACAACTGGCCTGGCACTTCCCGGACTGCGAAAATGAAGGCCAGAGGCACAATGACCAGTCTCACCTGGAGGTACCCGTGAAGATGCTGATCAACGTCCCGGAGACCGTGGTAGCGGACGCGCTGCGTGGTCTGGCGGCTGCCCACCCGGAGCTGACCGTGGACGTGGAGAACCGGGTGATCGTGCGGCGGGACTCTCCCGTCGCCGGACAGGTGGGGCTGGTCTCGGGCGGAGGCTCGGGGCACGAGCCGTTGCACGGCGGTTTCGTGGGTCCCGGCATGCTGTCGGCGGCCTGCCCGGGCGAGGTCTTCACCTCGCCCGTGCCCGACCAGATGCTGCGCGCGGCCGCCGCCGTGGACAGCGGCGCCGGTGTGCTGTTCATCGTGAAGAACTACACCGGTGACGTGCTCAACTTCGACATGGCCGCCGAGATGGCCGAGGACGAGGGCATCCAGGTCGCGAAGGTACTGGTCAACGATGACGTGGCGGTGACCGACAGCCTGTACACGGCGGGGCGGCGCGGTACGGGAGCGACCCTGTTCGTGGAGAAGATCGCGGGCGCCGCCGCCGCCGAGGGCATGCCTCTGGAGCGGGTCCAGGCCATCGCCCGGCAGGTGAACGAGAACTCCCGCAGTTTCGGAATCGCGCTGAGCGCCTGCAGCACGCCGGCCAAGGGCAGCCCCACCTTCGATCTGCCGCCCGGCGAGCTGGAGTTGGGCATCGGCATCCACGGCGAGCCCGGCCGGGAGCGGCGCGCCATGATGACCTCCGGCGAGATCGCCGAGGCCGCCGTCGAGGCGGTGGTGGAGGACCTCCAGCCCCGCAATCCGGTACTGGTCCTGGTCAACGGCATGGGCGCGACGCCCCTGCTCGAGCTGTACGGCTTCAACGCCGAGGTGCACCGGGTGCTCGCCCAGCGCGGCGTCCCCGTGGCCCGCGTCCTCGTGGGCAACTACGTCACCTCCCTGGACATGGCGGGCGCCTCGCTCACCCTGTGCCAGGTCGACGAGGAACTGCTGCGGCTGTACGACGCGCCGGTGAAGACCCCGGGGCTGCGCTGGGGCGTGTGACACACAGGGGGTAGAGGATCACCACGTACACACCAGGCAAGGAGATCCAGTGCTCGACGCCGATTTCTTCCGCCGTTGGATGACGGCGACCACAGCGTCCGTCGACCGCGAGGCGGAACGGCTCACCGCCCTCGATTCCCCCATCGGGGACGCCGATCACGGCAGCAACCTCCAGCGCGGGTTCACAGCCGTCGCGGCCGCCCTGGAGAAAGAGGCCCCGGGCACGCCCGGCGGGGTCCTGACGCTGGCCGGACGCCAGCTGATCTCGACGGTCGGCGGCGCCTCGGGTCCCCTGTACGGGACGCTGCTGCGCCGTACCGGCAAGACGCTCGGCGATGCCGGCGAGGTCAGTGCGGAGCAGCTGACCGAGGCGCTGCGGACCGGGGTGGACGCGGTCATGACGCTCGGCGGCGCCGCCCCGGGCGACGCGACCATGATCGACGCGCTGGTGCCCGCCGTGGACGCGCTCGGTGACTCGTTCGCGGCGGCCCGGACCGCCGCCGAGGAGGGCGCCGTGGCGACGACGCCCATGCAGGCGCGCAAGGGCCGGGCGAGCTACGTGGGCGAGCGCAGCATCGGGCACCAGGACCCGGGGGCCACGTCGTCGGCTTTGCTGATCGCCGCACTCGCGGAGGCCGCCGGTGAGTGACGATCAACTGGTGGGAGTCGTGCTGGTGTCGCACAGCGCGGCGGTGGCCGCGTCGGTCGCCGAGCTGGCGAAGGGGCTCGCGGGCGGCGGCCCGGCGGTTCCCGTCGCTCCGGCGGGCGGTACCGAAGACGGCGGGCTCGGTACGAGTTCCGAGCTGATCGCCGCGGCGGCCGCGTCCGTCGACCGCGGGGCGGGAGTGGCCGTCCTGACCGACCTGGGCAGCGCGGTGCTCACGGTGAAGGCACTGCTCGCGGAGGGCGACGAACTCCCGGAACGGACCCGCCTGGTGGACGCCCCCTTCGTGGAGGGAGCCGTGGCCGCGGTCGTCACGGCGTCCACCGGGGCGGACCTGGCAGCGGTGGAGGCGGCCGCCGCGGAGGCGTACACCTACCGGAAGGTGTGAGCGACGGATGCGGCCGGGCCCGCCCGACCGGCGGTCGGCCCGGCCGCATACGCGCCCGTGACACGCCGTCAGCCGCTCAGCCGTCCTCTGCCCGGACCCCGTCGACGAAGCGCCTCGCCACCCGCTCGCCCTCCGCCACGGCGGCCGCGGGGTCCTCGATGGGCGACACCTTGGTGTTCTTGAAGACGATGTAGGTGACGCCGGAGGGTGCGCCGCCACCGTGCGGGTCGGGGCGGATACCGAGGGCCTTGGCGGTCGCGTAGGACGCCTCTCCGATGATGCCCTGCGGGCCCGTGTCGCCGACTACGGCGTACTGCACCCGGTCGCGGTACACGACGGCCACCACCGAGCCGCCGCCGATGCCGTGGTCCCGGTAGTCCCAGAGGCCGCTCGGCGCGGGTACGACGATGAAGGGCAGGCGTTCGGCGCTCAACGGGCGGCCGTCGGACTGGGCGTAGGCCGTGCTCGCGGCGAAGTACGGGTCGGTGCGGCGGTTGCAGCGGGGTCCGGGGCGGCCGTCGCAGTCGATGTCCATGTCGGCCTTCCAGAACACGGCGTCGCGGGTGCCACAGACCGGGATGTTCGCGGGTGCGCCGTTGTCGCTGCGGTAACGGCCGCGGGAGACGGGAGCGCAGTCCTGCACCTTGGCGAGCAGGTCTGCGGCGCTCACGGTGCTCTCCCGCCACACCGCAGGGTGGGGTGAGGCGGCGGGGGGTGTCGTGGGGGCGAGCAGGGCGGCGCCGGCCGCGGCGAGAGTGAGCGACTGGACACGCACGATACGGAAGCCTCTCGTGGGGGACCTGACGGGCACTCAGCCCAATCTGGGCCCGGGGCGATCACCCGGCCACTGCTGGGGGGCCGGACGGTGCATGTCCCCCACCTCCGACAGGCGCCGGGGGCCTGAGTCCGCGGAGGACTCCGGCCGCCCGGCCACCCGCGCCGGCGCGGGATCTGCGACGACAGCGGTCCGCGCGACAGGCCCGAACTCCCGCGTGTCCGACAGGAATTCGGCCGTGAGGACCTTCAGCATACGTAACTCTCCCGGGTGGTCACGCACGACGGGAGGCGACGCCCTCCATGGGCGGCCCCCCGCACCCGCCCTCTTGATGCGATCACGTCAGCTAGGTCATATTGGTCCGGACCATTGTCGAGTGCCGTTCCGGGAGGCAGTGTCGTGCGAGGCTCTTCCCCCGTCCGCTCCCTGCGCCGCGTCGTGCTCTGCGCGGCTCTCGCGCTGGTCGCCTCCTGCGGCCGGGCCGGCGCGAGCGGAGAGGACGGAGGCTCTCCGCCCGGCGCCCCCAGGGGCGTCACCGCGACGGCGGGCACGGCGACGAGCGTGCACGTCATGTGGAACACAACCGCCCGGGCCGATGTCTACGAGGTGTATCGCGGCACCACGAAGGTCAAGGAGGTGCCGGGTTCGCAGCACATGGTGGACGTCACCAGGCTGCGGCCCTCCACGCTGTACGTCTTCACCGTACGGGCCCGGGACGCCGAGGGACGGCTCGGGCAGCGCAGCCGGGAGGTCCGGGCCAGGACACCCGCGGCCGAAGCCGGCGACCGTTCCGCGCCGACCCGCCCGGCGGCGCCCAGCGGGCGGGCGGCCGGAAGCCGGGCCGTCCAGTTGTCCTGGTCCGGCTCCACGGACGACCGGGGTGTGGTGTCGTACGACATCCACCAGGGGGACGTGAAGATCCACAGCGTGGGCGGATCCCAGACATCCGCCGTACTCACCGGGCTGCGGCCCGGCACGGCCTACGCGTTCACCGTCCGGGCCCGGGACGCGGCGGGCAACCTCTCCCCCGCCGGTCCCGCCGTGCGCCTCACCACCCCGGGTGCGGACGACGGCCGCGCCACGGCCCCCACGGGCTTCCGGGCGACGGACCACCGCGAGGAGGGGGCGTACCACGTCGACCTGATCTGGGTGCCGCCCCGCGTGGACGGTGAGGTCACCGAGTACCAGATCCATCTGGACGGCCGGCCCGCCACGTCCCTGGTCTACGGCGGCAGCGCCCCGCGCGACCGGGCCACGTACAGCTTCTACGTGGGACGGAAAGCCGGTGTCACCCACCGGGTCCGCGTCCGGGCGATGCTGCCGGACGGCACCTGGGGAGGCTTCTCGCCGGAGCAGGCGGTGACGACGGGTGCGGGGCGCTGACGCATCCCTCGGCAGCGGCCGGGCCAGCAACCCGTCACCTGCATGGGGGCTCCCGGCGTGCGGCCGGGGCCGGGGGCGCCTTGGCTGACCCTGAGGCAGCACGGACGTTCCCCGACCCTCGGCGGCGCAAGGGATGTACCGCCAACCGTGCCGCCGGAGGGCAGTCCACATGCGCAACTCATCGTCAGTTTCCCGCTCCGGCCTGACCGTGGCAGTCGCCGCGCTGCCCCTCGCCCTGGCCGCGGTGCCCGCTGTCGCGGGCCCGGGTATCTCCGTGAGCACCACGGGGTCCACGGTGTCGGTCACGACCAGCACGTGCACCCAGATCAACGGCAGCTGGGGCACCGCCTCGCTCCTCACCAGCAGTCAGGGCAGTTTCGCCCAGGGCCGCCAGGTGACACTGTCGGGGACGTCCACGAGTCAGTCCGCCGCCTGGTCGAACGTCACACCGGGCACCTACACGGTCATCGTCGTCTGCTCGGACGGCACCACCGCGGGCACGCAGTCCGTCGTGGTCTCCACCGCCCCCTCACCCTCGCGGTCCGTGACCCCCTCGGCCTCGCCGTCCCGCGGTGTCATGGGCGGGGTCGGCGGGTCCTCGACGGACTACGGCACCGTCACGCTGGTGGCCGGCGGCACGCTGGTCGGATCGGGTCTGCTCGCGACAGCCTGGTACCTGCGCCGGCGCAACAAGCCGCACCGGCTCTGATCCGGTGCGGACGGCGGCCCGCCCCTTCCGAAGCGCTCCGGTCGGGCGGGTCGCCGCCCTGACGCGGTCCGGTGCGGTCAGGCCGGTTCGCCGTCCGGGAGTTCGGCGAAGTCCGCGAGGGCGCGCCTGAGCCACTGGGTCCAGAAGGTCTCCAGATCGATGCCGGCCTGCAGCACGAGATGCCGCAGCCGGTCCTCGGTGCCGTCCCGGCCGGGCGGGAAGTCCCGCCTCTCGATCTCCTCGTACTCCGCGAGCTGCCGTTCGTGCAGCTCCAGATGGCGTCGCAGATCCGCCTCCAGGCCCGCCGTGCCGACCACGGCCGCCGCCCTGAGCCGCAACAGCAGTGCGTCGCGGTGCGGCTTGGGATCCTGGGAGGCGGAGGTCCAGCGGGCCAGTTCGGCGCGGCCCGTCGGCAGGACCTCGTAGCTCTTCTTCTGTCCACGGGCCGGCTGCTCGGACGGCAGCGCCCTGATGAGGCCGTCGGCCTCCAGTCTCCCGAGCTCGCGATAGATCTGCTGGTGCGTCGCCGACCAGAAGTAGCCGATCGACCGGTCGAACCGGCGGGTCAGATCCAGGCCCGACGACGGTTTCTCGAGCAGGGCGGTGAGGATCGCGTGCGGGAGTGACATGGCCTCATCCTAAGGACGGGTTCCCGCCCTACAGGGCGGCCGCGAGCTCGGTGCCCTGCTTGATGGCGCGCTTGGCGTCCAGCTCGGCGGCCACGTCGGCACCGCCGATGAGGTGGGCGCTGCACCCGGCGGCGAGCAGGTCCTCGTACAGGCCGCGGCGCGGCTCCTGGCCCGTGCACAGCACGATCGTGTCGACCTCCAGCACCGTGCTCTCCTCGCCGACGGTGATGTGCAGTCCGGCGTCGTCGATCCGGTCGTAGCGCACGCCCGGGACCATGGTGACGCCGCGGTGCTTGAGCTCGGTGCGGTGGATCCAGCCGGTGGTCTTGCCGAGACCGGCGCCGACCTTGGACGTCTTGCGCTGGAGCAGGTGCACGGTGCGCGGCGGGGCGGGCCGCTCGGGCGCGGCGAGGCCGCCGGGGCCGCGGTAGTCGAGGTCGACGCCCCATTGCCGGAAGTACGTCGCCGGGTCCTCGTGCGCCTTGTCGCCGCCGTCGGTGAGGAACTCGGCGACGTCGAAGCCGATGCCACCCGCGCCGAGGATCGCGACCCGGTCGCCCACCGGGGCGCCGTCGCGCAGGACGTCGAGGTAGCCCACGACGCTCGGGTGGTCGGCACCGGGGATCCCGGGGGTGCGCGGGGTGACGCCGGTGGCGACCACGACCTCGTCGAAACCGTCGACGTCCGCGACCGTGACCAGGGTGTTCAGCCGGATGTCGACGCCGTGCCAGTCGAGCTGGGTGCGGAAGTAGCGGAGCGTCTCGTCGAACTCCTGCTTGCCGGGGACCTTGCGGGCGACGTTGAGCTGGCCACCGATCTCGCTCGCCGCGTCGAACAACGTCACGTCGTGCCCGCGTTCGGCGGCGGAGACGGCGCAGGCGAGTCCGGCCGGGCCCGCGCCGACGACGGCGACGCGCTTGCGCAGCCGGGTCGGGGAGAGGACGAGCTCGGTCTCGTGGCAGGCGCGTGGGTTGACCAGGCAGGAGGTGATCAGGCCGCTGAAGGTGTGGTCGAGGCAGGCCTGGTTGCAGCCGATGCAGGTGTTGATCGCCTCGGGCCTGCCGGCCGCGGCCTTGATGACGAAGTCGGGGTCGGCGAGCATCGGACGGGCCATCGACACCATGTCGGCGGCGCCCTCGGCGAGCAGTTCCTCGGCGAGTTCGGGAGTGTTGATGCGGTTGGTGGTGACGAGCGGGACGGACACCTCGCCCATGAGCCGCTTGGTCACCCAGGTGTACGCGCCGCGCGGCACGGAGGTCGCGATGGTGGGGATACGGGCCTCGTGCCAGCCGATGCCGGTGTTGATGATCGTCGCCCCGGCGGCCTCGACGGCCTTGGCGAGGGTGACGACCTCGTCGAGCGTCGAGCCGCCCGGGACGAGGTCGAGCATGGACAGCCGGTAGATGACGATGAAGTCCTCGCCGACCGCCTCGCGCACCCGCCGCACGATCTCCAGCGGGAAGCGCGTGCGGTTCTCGTAGGAGCCGCCCCAGCGGTCGGAGCGCTGGTTGGTCTGCAGGGCGATGAACTCGTTGACGAGGTAGCCCTCGGAGCCCATGATCTCGACGCCGTCGTAGCCGGCCTGCCGGGCGAGGCGGGCGGCGCGGGCGTAGTCGTCGATCGTCCGCTCGATGTCGGCGTCGGTGAGCTCACGGGGCGGGAAGGGGCTGATCGGTGCCTGGACCGGGCTCGGCGCGACGAGGTCCCGGTGGTAGGCGTAGCGGCCGAAGTGGAGGATCTGCATCGCGATCCGCCCGCCCGCCTGGTGCACGGCGTCGGTGATGACCCGGTGCTGCCCGGCCTCCGCCTCGGTGGTGAGCTTGGCGCCGCCCTCGTAGGGCCGCCCCTCGTCGTTGGGGGCGATGCCGCCGGTGACGATCAGGCCCACTCCCCCGCGGGCGCGGGCGGCGTAGAAGGCGGCCATGCGCGCGAAGCCGCCCTCGGCCTCCTCCAGGCCGACGTGCATGGAGCCCATGAGGACCCGGTTGGGCAGGGTCGTGAAGCCCAGGTCGAGGGGGGTCAGCAGGTGCGGGTAACGGCTCATCGGGCCCTCCGTGCGCGGTGTCGTGCCTGTAGTTGTAGAGGACTACCGAGGGTTTATGCAACTAGTTGCACAAGGTGATGGCGGGCACAGTAGGGCCATGACCAGGGGCCATGGGCCGCTCCGCCGTTGGGAGCCTCGCCGGTGAGCTGATCCGCCACCCGGGCCGGGCCGGCCTCGACGACCACGAACCCGTGCTGGCGGCGGTTCCGAAGGGCTGGCTCGCCGGTCACGGACTGCCGTACCGCCGACTGCACGACGACGCCGACCGCCCGGTCGCACCTGATGGAGATCGCCGGCGGCCGGCCCGGTCCCTGGGGGCGCTGACGCCTGGGTGAGCACCGCGCCGTACGGCGGCGAGACGGCCTGGCCCTTCCCGCCGCGTGGACGTCGACGGCCGGCCGCGGGGCCGAAACGCGGCCGGCTCGAAAGTCGCCGCCGCCCCGTTCCGCCACATCGCGGCCGAGCTGCGCGGCGGGCTCGCGGTGCTGCTCGGCGCCGATGGGCGCACGGAGGGCTCCGGGGGCGCCCCGGCCGTATCTCGCCGACCCGGACGCGGTCCGCCCGGCCGGGGTGATGATCGGCTCCCCGGGTCTCGACGAGGTCGTCGGCGGGCGCGGGCCGTGGCGGGCCGGGATCGCCGTGCACGGGACGTCGGGGCACTCCGGGTCGCGCCGGACGGCGGTCGGTGCGGTGTCGCGAGCGGCGCATCTGGTACGGCTGCTGGACACGGGCCCGCCCGCTGCCCGGGGTGAGCGGGGTGTTCCCGCTGCCGCCGGAGGTCACGGTGACCTACTGCCCCGGCGGTGAGGGCGTCTCCGCCGCCCCGCACCGGTGCGAGGTCGGCGTGGACGTCCGCACCGCGCCCGGGCTTCCGCGCCCGCGCCGCCGAGGACCTGGTCCGGGCGGCGGTGGCGGAGCTGGACGCGGCGCCGCCCGCCCCGCGGGCCGACCGAGGTCACTGCGGTGGCCTCCTGGCCGCCGTGCCGGCCGGCCGAGGACGAGCAGCCGGCCACCGCGCTCCGGCCATCGGCGATCTCCCGGCCCGCGGGGGGGGGCATCGCGGCCGCGGCCGGCTGCGGCCTGCCGCACGAGGGGCTCCACGGTGTGGACGCAGCCCCCGTGCACCCGGCGGACCTGCCCGTGGTGCACGCCGTCTACCGGCGGGCCGGGCTCGGTCTGCTGACGAAGCGAGGGGCGGTCACCGGCTCTGCAGTCGCACGTGCAGTTCCTTCTCCTGGTCGCCGGAGACCGTGCTCAGATCGTGCACGTCGAACAGCGCGTCCAGGGTCGTGCGGAACCGTTCGATCGCCCAGTAGCCGCCGTGCAGGTCGGCTTCGACGGAGGACGACAGGTGAACCGGTCGCGCGCCCTCGTGCTCGTCGGCGACGTCGAAGGTGCCGAGCCACACGGTCGGGCGGGTCGCGTGCAGGTCCTCGGGCACGTCGTCGGCGCACCGGTCGGACTCGAAGCAGGAGCACAGCGCGTCGAACACGATCCGGGCGTCCTGCTTGCTGCACCCGCTGATCTCCACCGAGACGGAGTGGGGGTGCGGTCGCTCCTGGTTCATCACCATCGTGATCGCTCCTCTCGTGGCCACCGGATGCCGTATCCATCCCTACCCCAGCAAAGCACCACCTTCCGGCGAGCACTACCGGCGTGCCCCGCTGCCGGTGACGGGTTTGCGGAGCGGCCCGCGCCGTGTCGGGAGATGGTGGAAGGTGACGGAAGGGGCCTTCGAGAAGCGGCTCCGCGCGGTAGAACATGGGGTGTCGGCACACGACGGCGTGCCGTGAGGACGGCGAAGGCGGGGCGTGGGATGAGTGCAGCCGGGGCTCCCGAGTCCGAGGGCGGCGGTCCGGTGCGCGGATCGGCGCGCCCGAGCGGGCTGCTGGACGAGCTGCGCGTGGCCTCGGTGGTCCTGGACACCGAGGGCCGCATCGTGCTGTGGAGCCCGCAGGCCGAGGAGCTGTTCGGGTACGAGGCGCGGGAGGCGCTCGGACAGTACGCCGCCCGGATCATGGTGCACGAGCAGCACATCGACCTCGTGGTCAAACTCTTCGCCGACGTCATGGGCACCGGGCAGAGCTGGGCAGGGGCCTTCCCGATCCGCCGCAAGGACGGCGGAACGCGGCTCGTGGAGTTCCGCAACATGCGGCTGCTGGACGACCAGGGCGACGTCTACGCACTGGGGCTGTGCGCCGACCAGACGACCGTGCACCGGCTGGAGCGGGAGGTGGCGCTGTCGACGCGGATGATCGCGCAGTCCCCGACCGGGCTGGCCGTACTGGACACCGAACTGCGGTACGTCTCGGTCAACGCGGCGCTGGAGGAGATCAACGGCGTGCCGGCCGAGGAACACCTGGGCCGCACGGCCCGCGAGGTGGTGCCCCGCATGGACGTCGACGCCCTGGAGGCCGCCGCGCGCGGGGTGCTGGAGACCGGGCGGCCGGTCGTCGACCAGTCCACGATCGGCCGCACCCCGGCCGACCCGCACCAGGACCACGCCTGGTCGATCTCGCTGTACCGGCTGGAGAACGCCTTCGGGACCGTGCTGGGCGTGGCCGTCTCGATCGTCGACGTCACCGAGCAGTACCGGGCGGGCATCGAGGCCGAGTCCGCGCGCCGGCGGCTGGCTCTGATCGCCGACGCCTCGGGCCGGATCGGCACCACGCTGGACCTCGACCAGACGGCCCGCGAGCTGGCCGACGTGGCCGTGCCGGAGCTCGCCGACATCGCGGCCGTCGACCTGCTGGACGCGGTCGTGCAGGGCCGTCGCACCAGCCTGGGCCCCGCCGAGGCCGCCGTGATCCGCGCGCTGGCGGTGCAGGGCTACGACTCCGCCGAGGCGCTGGAGGCGGCCGACCCTCCCGGGCAGGTCGCCCGGTACGCCCCCGACCGGCTCGTCACCCGGTGCGTGCGCACCGCGAGCCCCGTGATGCTGCCGGAGGTAAAGGACGAGGACCTGGACCACATCGCCCGTTCCTCCGAGGCGGCCGAGCTGCTGGGGCGGGCGGGGGTGCACTCCTACCTGGCGGTGCCGCTGATCGCGCGCGGCGAGGTGCTGGGCGCCCTGGACCTCAAGCGCACCCGCAATCCGCTGCCGTTCAGCGAGGACGACCTGCTGCTGGCGCGCGAGCTGGCCGCCCGGGCCGCCGTGCAGATCGACAACGCCCGCTGGTACCAGAGCGCCCGGGAGACCGCGCTCACCCTGCAGCGCAGCCTGCTGCCCAGCCATCCGCCGGTGACGGGCGGGCTGGAGGTCGCCTCCCGCTACCAGCCGGCCGGGGCCACGAGTGAGGTGGGCGGCGACTGGTTCGACGTCATCCCGCTGGACGGCGGCAAGACGGCGCTCGTCGTGGGCGATGTGATGGGCAGCGGCATCCCCGCTGCGGCGGCCATGGGGCGGCTGCGCACGGCGACCAACACCCTCGCCTCCCTCGACCTCGATCCGAATGTGCTCCTGGAGCACCTCGACAAGATCACCGCAGGGCTCGAACAGACCATCGCCACCTGTGTCTACGCCGTTCACGACCCGCATCTGCGGCAGTGCCGGATCGCCAACGCCGGGCATCTGCCCCCGGTGCGCGTCCGGCCCGGCCGGCCGCCGGAGCTGCTCGACCTGCCGACCGGGGTGCCGCTCGGCGTGGGCGGAGTCGCCTTCTCCACGACCACCGTCGACCTCGAGCCGGGCGACCGGCTGGTGTTCTACACCGACGGGCTCGTCGAGACCCGGCGCGACCCCCTCGACGAACGGCTCGACACGTTGCTGTCCCTGCTCGACGGGCCCGACCGGCCGCTGGAGGACGTCTGCGACCTGCTGCTGCGCACGCTGCACGAGCCGGACAACTTCGACGACGTGGCACTGCTCATCGCGCGGGCGATCCCGCCCGGGTGAGGGCCTGAGGCCCCTACCGTCGCACGCCGATCACCACATGGGCGTACAGCTCCTCCGACACGGCCTGCTGTGTCACCAGGCCGGTGCGTTCGAAGGCCTCGGCGGCGGCCGGGGCCTGGTGCCGGCTCGTCTCCACCAGCACGCAGCCACCGGGCGCGAGCCAGCGGGGCGCCTCGGCCGCGACCCGGCGCAGCACGTCGAGGCCGTCCGTGCCGCCGTCGAGGGCGGCCGGCGGCTCGTGGTCACGGGCCTCCTGCGGCAGCAGGCCGATCTCGTCGCTGGGCACGTACGGCACGTTGGCCGCGAGGATTCCGACGCGTCCGCGCAGCGCGACGGGCAGCGCCTCGAACAGATCGCCCTCGTGGACATGGCCGCCGACGGCGGCGATGTTGCCGCGAGCGCACCGTACGGCGGCCGGGTCGATGTCGGAGGCGTGCAGTTCGACGCGGCCGAGTGCCGCGGCCAGCGCCGCTCCCACGGCACCCGAGCCGCAGCACAGGTCCACGACGACGGTGGACCCCGGCCCCCGCGCCAGGGCCTGCTCCACCAGGAACTCGGTGCGCCGGCGGGGCACGAAGACGCCCGGTTCGACGGCGATGCGCAGCCCCCGGAACTCGGCCCAGCCGACGACGAGTTCGAGGGGCAGGCCCGCCACACGGCGCTCGACCATGGCAGCGGCCTCGGCCGGGGTGCGCGCGGTGGCGAAGATCAACTCGGCCTCGTCCTCGGCGAAGACGCACCCCGCGGTGCGCAGCGTGGAGACGACGGAGTCACGGGACGGCGGCATGGCAGGGGGGACGGCAGACACAGACGGCATGGAAGCCCAGAGCCTTTCGGGAACCGAAGGGCGCTCCGGCGATCGCCTACGACCGGCGATCGGCGCGACGTCGAGAGGAGAGCACCCGAGCTGACACAGCGGTAATGGGTCTCACCTCCTCGGCTTCCTTGACGGCCAGGTCTCTCCCCGGCCGGACGGCAACCCTACCCGACGGGCCGGCCGCCCGGTACGGCGATCGTGACACCGTCCCGTCAAGTAGTGGGGTTACGCAGCCATAGGAGGAGCCGAGCAGCACCGTGGTGAGGGAGATCCCTCACACACGGCCGACGCCGTGGAGAGCATGCAGCCGAGATGACGGTCTTCGCCCGCCGCCCCCGGCCGCGGCGGGCCGGCGCGGCCAGGGGGCTGCACCTGGCACAGGCCGCGCGGCACATCCTGGCCCAGGTCACCGAGAGCCCGCCGGGCGGCCTTCCGGGAGCGTCTGGCGCAGTGGCCGGCGGAGGACGTGACGCGGTTCGCCGAGTGCCTGGTGCGTTACTACGCCGGGACCGGCCCCGACCGGCCCCGACCGGCGGGACCAGGGGGCACTGCACGTACGGTTGCATACGACATCACTGATGACCCGTTCCGGCGGAGCAGCGCCGGACCGGCCCGGAGGCACCACCGCATGCACATCACCCGAGGCTTCACCGGGCGCCCACGCGTCGACGACCCCGGTCTGCCGCCCGGCCAGTACGACGCGGGCGACGACTGGCCCGTCCTGTCCGCCGAGGTCACTCCCGAGCTGGCACCCGCCGACTGGACGTTCCGTATCGACGGTCTGGTGGACGAGCCCCGCACCTGGGGCTGGGAGGAGGCGCACCGGTTGCCGCCGTCGGCGTACGAGGGCGCCATCCACTGCGTGACGAGCTGGTCGAAGTTCGGGGTGCGGTTCGCGGGCGTGTCCCTGGACGCGTTCCTGGATGTGGCGCGGCCCCATGGGTCGGCCACCCATGCCGTCGCCTACTCGCACACCGGCTACACGGCGAACCTCCCGCTCGCCGACCTCACCGGCGGGCGCGCCTGGATCGCCTGGGAGTACGACGGCAGGCCCCTCGCCCCCGAGCACGGTGGCCCGGCACGACTGCTGGTGCCGCACCTGTACTTCTGGAAGAGCGCCAAGTGGATCGCGGGCCTGCGGATCCTCGACCACGACGAGCCGGGCTTCTGGGAGCGCAACGGCTATCACGGGCGGGGCAACCCCTGGGAGGAGCAGAGGTACTCCGGTGACTGAGACCTTCGTGCCCCCCACGCGGTTCGCCGTGCCCGGGCGTATCGCCGTGAACGGGCAGGCCGCGTCGGAGTGGCAGACCGCCACGGTCACCGGGATCCGCCGTGAGACCCCGCGCGTGGCCACGTTCCGGCTCGCGGTGCCCGGCTGGCCGGGGCACCTGCCCGGCCAGCACCTGATGGTGCGGCTGACCGCCGAGGACGGTTACGCGGCCCAGCGGCACTACTCGATCGCGTCCGCGCCGGACGACTCCGGGCAGGTCGAGCTGACCCTGGATCACATCGAGGGCGGCGAGGTGTCGGGCTGGTTCCACACCGTCGCCCGGCCCGGCGACCGGGTGGAGGTGCGGGGTCCGGTGAGCGGGTTCTTCGCCTGGCCCGGCGACCGGCCCGCGCTGCTCATCGGCGCCGGCTCCGGCGTCGTACCGCTGATGTCGATGATCCGGCACCACCGGGCGCGGAACCTGACCGTGCCGCTGCGGCTGGTGGTGTCCGCGCGCAGCCCCGAGGAGCTCGTCTACGCCCGTGAGTTGGGCGCGGAGACGATCCCCGTCTTCACCCGGAGCGCGCCGGAGGGTGTGGCGGTCGGACGTATGGCGGCCGCACATGTGGCGCCACTCCTGGCCGAGCAGCCTCCCGGTGGGTGGGAGGCCTATGTGTGCGGTTCCAACTCCTTCGCCGAGCACGCCGCCCGGCTGCTCGTGACGGCCGGTCAGCCGGTGGACCGGATCCGCATCGAGCGCTTCGGCTGACACCGGTGTTTCGCCGCGGGCGCAGCCGCTCCGGTTGTGCGCACAGCCACGGGGCGATCGTGGGGCGCCGGTAGGGGTACTCCGTCCCCGTGAGGGCACTCGCACGCCTGACGTGATGCCGAGGGAGCGGCGCGCACCGCGCGGCCGGTCCGGCCCTCGGCCGGGTGACGGCGGGGAG
The DNA here is from genome assembly GCF_042803315.1 of Streptomyces sp. NPDC057424. Classification (NCBI taxonomy): domain Bacteria; kingdom Bacillati; phylum Actinomycetota; class Actinomycetes; order Kitasatosporales; family Streptomycetaceae; genus Streptomyces; species Streptomyces sp. NPDC057424. The sequence goes on along the minus strand of NZ_JBHVCP010000003.1, from coordinate 156,562 downwards.
GTGGACATGCGAACCCGGGTGCGCGGCTGGCGTTGGCGGCGCAGTCCGCTGCGGCGTCGGTCGGATGTCGTGGAAGCGTGGACGCTGCTGGTGGTCGCCGTCCTCATTCTCGTGGGCGCGCCCGTGGCCGGGACGGCCGCCGCCCGGTGGGCTCATGGCGAGGCGCGGTCGCTGTCGATGGAGCAGCGGGCCGAGCGGCACCGCGTCCGGGCCGAGGTGGTCGGCAGGAGCGGCGGCTCACTGCCGTCGGCCCAGGCGGGCAGGCAGCACGCGTACCGGGCGACCGTGCGCTGGACGGAACCCGGCGAGGGCACGCGCACCGCGACGGCTCGGGTTCCGGCCGACACCGGGCAGGGCGAGACCGTGAACGTCTGGTTCGACGACCGGGGCCGGAGTGTGCTGCCGCCGGTGAGCGAGACGGCGGTCCGGCAGCACACCCTCACCGTCGGTACCTGCGCCGCGGGCGGTGCGGTGCTCGTGGTTCTCTGCGGCCACTTCCTCGTCCGCCGGGTGGCGCTGCGCCGCCGGCTCGCCGAGTGGGACCGGGCATGGGCCCGTACCGAACCGCAGTGGACACACCGCCGCGCGTGAGGCGCCGTAGCGGACATCCGGACGGCCGCGCTCGCCGACGCGCTCCAGGTGACCCGACCACCCGCGCCTACCCCTCCCCCCGGCATCCTCCGGCGCATTTGCACTCCATGCCTATGACCTGCGCACCATCCACCGCGAGCGGTCGGCGCGCCGGAGATGGACCAGAACAGACCCTGGCCAGTCCTCCGACCACTCACGTAGTGTGATCATCACCTTGCTCCTGTAGCTGCTTCTCATCCAAGGCGGTCCTGCATGGCCCTGTTCGACCTTCCGCTCGACGAACTCCGCGACTACCGCAGCGCGGCCACCGAGCCCGAGGACTTCGACGCGTTCTGGTCCAGGACCCTCCAGGATGCGCGCCGGCACGATCTGGACGCGCGCTTCGAACCGGTCGACACGGGCCTGTCCACCGTGCAGGTGTTCGACGTGACGTTCGCCGGTTTCGGCGGTCATCCGGTCAAGGGCTGGCTGACGCTCCCGGCCGGGGCGGACGGTCCGCTGCCGCTGGTCGTGGAGTTCATCGGCTACGGGGGTGGGCGCGGACTCCCGCACGAGCACCTGCTGTGGGCGTCCTCCGGGCGGGCGCACTTCGTGATGGACACCCGTGGGCAGGGCAGCGCCTGGGGCGGGGGCGGCGGCACGCCTGACCCGGTGGGAGGTGCGCCCGCGTACCCCGGCTTCATGACGCGCGGCATCGACGCCCCGGAGAACTACTACTACCGCCGGGTCTTCACGGACGCGGTGCGTGCCGTCGAGGCGGCCCGCTCGCACCCGCTCACCGACCCGGCGCGCACGGTGGCCGTGGGTGCCAGCCAGGGCGGCGGCATCACGATCGCGGTCGGCGGTCTGGTCCCGGACCTGGCGGGCATCGCGCCGGACGTGCCGTTCCTGTGCGACTTCCCGCGCGCGGCGACGATCACGGACCGGCACCCGTACCGGGAGATCGGCCTCTACCTCAAGACACACCGCGGCCGTACCGAGGACGCCCTGCGCACGGTGTCCTACTTCGACGGCGTCCACTTCGCCGCCCGCGGCCGGGCCCCCGCGCTCTTCTCGGCCGCCCTGGAGGACCAGACCTGTCCGCCCTCGACCGTCTTCGCGGCCTTCAACGCCTGGGGCCATGAGGACAAGACGATCGAGGTCTACGACTTCAACGACCACGAGGGCGGCGGCCCCTTCCAGCAGGCCGCGAAGTTGCGCTGGATGCGCTCGTACACCTGATCCGGCCGTTCACAACCGGCGGACTTCCCCCCGGTCCGACCAGTCGGTACGTTCTTCGCGCCCGGACCGCGACGCGGCGGCCCGGGCCGGAGTCGGTCGGCGGAGGGGGCTCATGTCCGGGAACGAGGCACAGGTGCACGGTCACTGCGACGTGCGGTTCACGGCGGTACGCAGGGCGTTCGAGGAGAACTTCCGGGAGCGGGGAGAACTGGGCGCCGCGGTGGCCGTCACCGCCGGCGGCGAGACCGTGGTGGATCTGTGGGGCGGCTGGACGGACGCGGGCCGCTGCCGCCCGTGGGAACGGGACACGCTGGTCAACGTGTGGTCCACGTCCAAGGGGCCGGTGGCGCTGTGCGCGCACATCCTCGCCGACCGGGGACTGCTGGACCTGGACGCGCCGGTGGCCGTGTACTGGCCGGAGTTCGCCGCCGCGGGCAAGGAGAAGGTCCTCGTACGGCACCTGTTGTCCCACCGCGCCGGGCTGGCCGGTCTGCGTGAGCCGCATTCGCTGGAGCAGCTCTGCGACTGGGAGCTGACCACGCAGCGGCTCGCGGCGACCGAGCCCTGGTGGGAACCGGGCACCCGGTCCGGCTATCACGCACTGACCTACGGCCACCTCGTCGGCGAGGTCGTACGCCGGGTCTCGGGGCTGCGGCCGGGGGCCTTCCTGGCGCGGGAGGTGACGGGGCCGCTCGGCATCGACTTCCGCATCGGCCTGCTGGAGCAGGACGTCGGCCGGGTGGCCGAGCTGGTCCAGCCGGCGGTCACGGCGAGCAATGAACAGGCCGCGGTCTTCGCCCAGTTGGCGCCCGCGGCCGTTGCAGCGCTGACCAACCCGGCGGTGTCCGCCGCCGAGGCCGGCACCCCCGGGTGGCGGGCCGCGGAGATCCCCGCGGCGAACGGGCACGGCACCGCGCGTGCCGTCGCCGCGCTGTACGGCGTCTTCGCGGGCCGCGGCTCGTTCGACGGCCACCGTCTGATGTCCCCCTACTCGGCCGAGCGGGTGCGTGAGGGGCAGGGCAGCTGCCGGGACCTGGTGCTCGGCGCCGGGTTCGAGCACGAGACGGAGGTGGGGCTCGGGCTCTGGCTCAGCGGACCCGACGGCTCGTACGGACCCAACCCGCGCGCTTTCGGGCACGACGGCTTCGGCGGCTCCTGCGGTCTCGCCGACCCGGAGGCGCAAGTGTCGCTGGGCTATGTGATGAACCGGATGGGGCCCCGTATCGCCAACGACCCGCGGAAGATGGCGCTGATCGACGCCCTGTACGGCGCGTTGTGAGAGGCGGGCGCGGGAGGGCCGGTTTCGGCCGAACCGCACGGCCACCCTTCCCAGCTGGTTGAGACCAATGCTGGATCTGGTGGCGCATCAAGCCCGCACGGCTACCGAACGTCACCCACAGGAGAGGCGGCATGGGCCCGCACCACCCCGCACGGCCCCCCTGGCGGCCGACGAGGAGCCCCCCTGTGCGCACGGCCCGGTCGGCGACTACGAGAAGACCTTCAACGACGATCTGCTGAACTTCCTGCGCGGCTGACCGGTACCGATCCGGGCCTCAGCCCGGCAACCGGGCCATGACGAGCCGCACCCGGGGGCTGCCGTCCGGTCGCCTTCCGAACTCCGGGAGCGTGTGGAGCTCCACCCGGAAGCCGGCCGCCGCGAGTTCGCGCTGTACGTCCCCGAGGCGGAAGGCGCGGTAGTACATGACGAACGGAGGCCGCCAGAGCGCGTTGCGCACCCGCATCACGGTGTCGAAGCCGAGCAGTGTCCAGTAGCCGAGCGAGCCCGGGCGGGGCGGGGCGACCAGCGGGAACGCGAAGCAGCCTCCCGGCCGCAGGACGGACCGGACCTGGGCGAACAGTCCGGGCAGTTCGCGTGGCAGGAAGTGACCAAAAGCCCCGAAGCTCACCACCAGGTCGAAGGCGGGCGCGAAGGGCAGGGCGCGGGCGTCGGCCCGGACCCAGGAGACCGATGGGCCCCCGGGTCCGACCCGCTCCCGTGCGACGTCGAGCATGCCCGCGCTGAAGTCGACCCCGGTGACGCGCTCCCGGCACACCCGCGCCAGCACGCCGACGCCCGCACCGGTGCCGCAGCACAGGTCGAGTCCGGCGCCGAAGGGCCCGGCTCGCCGCAGTGCCGAGCCGACGGCGTCGAGGACCGCGTCGGGGGTCCGGAACGGCGTGTGGTCGAACTTCGGCGCGAGGAGGTCGTAGCCGCGCTCGACGGACGACAGCGCCTGGACGGCGAGCTCGCGCAGACTGGGGCCTTCGGGGCTGAACATCGGCTCAGCCTAGGGGAGCCCGCTGCTTCAGAACGGTGAGTATGCGCTGGCACCAGCGGACGTTCTCCTCCTCGAAGGCGATGCCGCCCATCAGGGTGAGGTACGGGCCGACGCGGTCGGCCTCCCGGAGGTACTCCTCCTCGCCGCGGCCGGCCAGGAGGCGCTCGCGTACGCGCCGGTAGCGGGCGAGCTTGCCGCGGGCCCATGTCTCGCGCTCCTCGACCAGCGCACGGGTCGCGTCCGGGTCCACGCCGTCCATGGCCTGGATCTTGATGAGGAGTTCGTCGCGGATGGCGGTGGGCCGCCGGGGCGGCGCGGCGGCGAACGTGCACAGGTCCTCACGGCCGGCCTCGGTCAGCGTGAACATGCGCTTGTCGGGGCGCCGTTCCTGGCGCACCACCCTGGCCTCGATCAGTCCGTCCTGGGCGAGGCGCTCCAGTTCCCGGTAGAGCTGCTGCGGGGTCGAGGCCCAGAAGTTGGCCAGCGACACGTCGAACACCTTGGACAGCTCGTACCCCGAGGCCTCGCCCTCCAGGAGCGCCGCCAGAACGGCGTACTTGAGAGACATGTGGACACCGTATCAACAGTTGACTAGTCTAATCCGCACCTACTCAACAAGTTGACCAAGGCGGTTTCGATGCGTGCATTCCGTGAGGCGGTCGAGACGCTCGACCTCGACGCCGCCGAGGCCCTGCTGGCGCCGGACGTGGTCTTCACCAGCCCGGTCGTGTTCAAGCCGTACGCCGGAAAGGCGATCACGGCGGCGATCCTGCGCGCCGTCTCCGGGGTCTTCCAGGACTTCCGCTATGTGCGCGAGATCAACGACGTGAACGGCCGTGATCACGCCCTGGTCTTCACCGCGCGCGTGGGCGACCGGGAGATCAGCGGCTGCGACTTCATCCACGTCGACGAGGACGGGCTCATCGACGAATTCACCGTGATGGTGCGCCCCTTGTCGGGAGCCCAGGCGCTCGCGGCGGCCATGGGCGCGCAGTTCGAGCGGATCGCCGAGGAGGCGCGTGCCCGCTCGAACTGAGCGACACGTCCGGGGATCCGTTTCCCGTGTTCTCCCGGCGCCCGCGGCCGGTTCACGCTTGGATGTCCTCATGACGTCCGCCGAGCACGACCGGCTGATGCGGGCCAACCAGGCGAACTGGGACGCCCGTACGCCCGTCCATCTCGCCAGCCGCTTCTACGGTCTCGACCAGGACCTCGACCCCGAGCGCTGGTTCGCGCCGTTCGAGTGGGAGGACCTCGGCGAGCTGGCCGGGCGTGACGTGCTGCATCTCCAGTGCCACCTCGGCACGGAGACGATCGCCTTCGCGCGGCGCGGCGCCCGGGCCGTCGGCCTGGACTTCTCAGAGGCGTCCGTGGCGGCCGCCCAGGACATCGCGGCACGGGCCGACGCGGACGTGACGTACGTGCGGGCGAACGTGTACGACGCCGTCGAGGCCCTGGGCGGGCGGCGGTTCGACGTCGTCTACACCGGCAAGGGCGCCCTGTGCTACCTCCCCGACCTGGACCGGTGGGCGGAGACCGTCCACCGACTCCTGCGTCCGGGCGGCCGGTTGTACGTCGTCGAGTTCCATCCGCTGCTCAACTCGCTCGGGCCGAAGCCCGCCCCGGGTGAAGGACCCGAGCTGCTCCTGCGCCACGACTACCTGGGCGGCGCCGGTCCGGTGCACCGCGACGGCACCCGCACCTACACGGACGGCCCGGCCGTCGAGGGCGCCACCGACAGTTACGAGTGGATGCACGGAATGGGCGAGGTCGTCAACGCGTTGACGGATACGGGACTCGCCGTGCGGCGCCTGCGGGAAGGCGACGAACTCCCCTGGCCGCGCTGGCCCCAGATGGCCCGTTCGGAGTCCGGCTGGTGGCGGCTGCCCGAGCCGCGGATCCCGTTGCTGTACGGCCTGCTGGCCACTCGCTGAGGTAACCGGCCCCTTTCCACCGCTTTCGGTGGTACAGTGCGAAGAGCACTCGTGCACGCCCCCCTTTGTGGGCGCCGGTGCCAGTTCTTCACTCTCTCCTTCAAATCCAGCACCACGACGTGTTCCGTCGTGTCCGAGGTGCTGTTTCTCCGCCGCCCGGAGGCGTGCCACAGGCCCTCCCCTCGCGGTCATCTCCCCCTCCCTTCGCATGTCTCATGCCTGCCGTCCGTGAAAGGACACCCGTCACCGTGACCACCACACTCGAAAACCCCTCCGTACAGCAGCAGTCCCCGGCCCGGGCCGTGTCCGGCGTCCTCGACATCGACGCGAGCGGAAAGGGGTACCTGCGCGCCGAGAGCTGCCTCCCGTCGCCCGCCGACGCCGCCGTCTCCCCCGCGCTGATCCGCCGGTTCGGTCTGCGCAAAGGCGACCTCGTCGAGGGCGTGCGCGGCGACCGGCGCGGCGTCACCGACGTCGTACAGGCCGGCGGCCGAACACCCGGGACGCCGCGCGACCGGCGCCATTTCCGGGACCTGACGCCGCTGCACCCGCACGAGCGGCTGCGGCTGGAGCACCCGGCCGCCGGACTGGCCGGACGCGTCGTCGACCTGGTCGCGCCGGTCGGCAAGGGCCAGCGCGGGCTCATCGTGGCCCCGCCCAAGACCGGTAAGACCGTCCTTCTCCAGCAGCTGGCCGCCGCCGTCACGGGCAACCACCCCGAGTGCCGGCTGATGATGCTCCTGCTCGACGAGCGGCCCGAGGAGGTCACCGACATGCGGCGCGGCGTGCGGGGCGAGGTGTACGCCTCGACCTTCGACCGCAGCGCCAAGCAGCACATCGCGCTCGCCGAACTCGTGATCGAGCGCGCCAAGCGGCGCGTCGAGGCCGGCGAGGACGTCGTCATTCTCCTCGACTCGCTGACCCGGCTGTGCCGGGCGCACAACAACGCGGCCGCCTCCGGTGGCCGCATCCTCACCGGGGGCGTCGACGCGTCCGCACTGACCGGCCCGAAGCGGTTCTTCGGCGCCGCCCGGTCGGCCGAGGAGGGCGGTTCTCTCACGATCCTCGCGACCGCCCTGGTGGAGACCGGTTCCCGAGCCGACGACTTCTACTTCGAGGAGCTGAAGAGCACCGGCAACATGGAGCTCCGCCTGAGCCGGGACCCGGCGTCCCGGCGCGTGTTCCCGGCCGTCGACATCACCCCGTCCGGTACCCGCCGGGAGGAACTCCTGCTGAACCCGGCCGAGCTGACGGCCGTCCAGGGTCTGCGGCGCGTACTGCAGGGCCGCGACGGGCAGGGCGGCCTGGAGACCCTCCTGGAGCGGATGCGCGAGACACCGGACAACGCCACGTTCCTGCGGCGCGTCCAGCCGACGCTGCCCCCGGGCTGACGCGAGGAGATCATCCATCCGGGTGCTCCCGCGTGGAGTGCGGCCCCGTCGCCGCCGCACGGAGCATGCCGGTTTCTACGTTGATCATATGATCATCGGATTCTCTTCCCGGGTGGCCGTGTCGGCCGGTGCGCTCTGCTTCGCGGGGCTCCTGGCGCTGATGCCCGCGGCGGCGGCCCACCCCGGCGGGACGGAGCCCACCCCGCCGGGCGGGCCTAGGGCCGCGGCACCGCACCCCTCGCTGCTGTACCGTCCCGGCACCCAGGTCCGCCTGCGCGCCGGGGCGTCTCGTGTCCCGAAGGTCTCCGCGCTGTCCTGGGTGGTGGCCGACGCCCGTACCGGCGAGGTCCTCGCCGCACACAACGCACACCGCAAGCTGCCCCCGGCCAGCACCCTGAAGACCCTGTTCGCCCTCACCGTGCTGCCCGGGCTGCCGGCGGGCATCCGGCACACGGTCCGCGAGCGTGAGCTCCGGGGCATCGGTGCAGGCAGCAGCCTGGTCGGGGTCGCCGAGGGCCGCACGTACCGGATCGCCGACCTGTGGCGCGGAGTCTTCCTCAACTCGGGCAACGACGCCGTGCACGTCCTGGCCGAGCTCAACGGCGGCTGGCGGTTCACGGCCGAGCGGATGCAGGCCAAGGCCCGGTCCCTCGGCGCCCTCGACACCCGCGTGGTGTCACCGGACGGCTACGACGCCCCGGGCCAGGTGTCTTCGGCGTACGACCTGGCGGTGTTCGGCCGGGTGGGGCTGCGCAACCCCGACTTCGCCCGGTACTGCGCCACCGTCGAGGCCAGATTTCCCGGCGGAGGCAACTGGTCGTACCCGATCCTCAACACCAACCGGCTGCTGAGCGGTGCCAGAGGTGTGAAGCCGTACCGGGGTCTGATCGGCATCAAGAACGGCTACACCAGCAAGGCCGGCAGCACCCTCATCGCGGCGGCGCGGCGGGACGGGCGCACCCTGGTCGTGACGGTGATGAACCCCCAGGAGGGCGGCGGGTCCGCCGTGTACGAGGAGGCGCGCTCGCTGCTCGACTGGGGCTTCAGGTCGGCCGGGAGGGTCGAGGCGGTGGGCTCGCTCGGCGCACCGCCCACATCCGCACGCCCCGCGGCGGCGACGCCGCCCGCGGTCGCGGCGGCCGTGCCGGAAGAGCACGGGTCCGTCTGGACGGAGGCGGGGCTGATCGCGGGCGCAGCCGGGACGGGTGCGGCGGTCGTGGTGCTGGTGCTGCGGCTTCCGGTCCGCAGGCCCGGCCGGAGCTGACCCACCGGCAGCCACAACGGCAGACCGGTGAACAGCGCGGGCATGATCTTGACCGCGGCCGCGAGTCCGTGCCGGTGCCCACCAGCCGTCTGCGTCCGGTGGCGGGCAGGGTCGCGTCGGTGAGGACGAGTGCCGGCAGCCACAGGCTGACGTCGAACCAGGCGCGCAGCAGGGGCACGGTCGCGGTGAAGACCGTCACCAGCGTGGCGAGGGCGAGCACCAGCAGCGGCCGGCCCCAGGTGCTGCTGCACGGCGGCGCCGCGAGGGCGGTCGGGCCGCCGGGGACGAGCCGAGGAAGTCCGCGGTCGGTGCCCGGCTCGGCCGGCGGGGCGGCATGTCCCCGGCCGCGGCTGCCGGGCCGGTCGGGCTTTCACGAGATGACCGACGCCTACGTGGCCGTCGCACCCGCCCCCGGGCATCGAGGACCTCAGCGGAGCCCACGCTCCTCGTGGTCGGCGACACGGACTTCCCGCACGTCGAGCACGCCGCCGACATGCGGACCTGATCCACGGCGCCCTGCCGGCGGTGCTCCCGGACACCCCGCCCCATGGCGTTCATGCGGCGTAGGGAGCCGCCGGGGCTCGAGGAGTCCCTCGGCTGAGGGGTCCCGGTCGGGGTGACGCCGGCGGTCAGAAGACCGACAGACCGGTCAGGGTCGTGAAGCGGTCGAGCGCCGCCACTCCCGCCACCGAGTTGCCCCGCTCGTCCAGGCCCGGGCTCCACACGCACAGGCTGCAGCGGCCGGGGACGACCGCGATGATCCCGCCGCCCACACCGCTCTTGCCGGGCAGGCCCACGCGGTACGCGAACTCGCCCGCCGCGTCGTACGTGCCGCAGGTCAGCATGATCGCGTTGATCTGCTTGGCCTGGCTGCGGCTGAGCAGGCGGGTGCCGTCGGCGCGGATACCGTGCCGGGCGAGGAAGCTCGTGGCGAGGGCGAGGTCGGCGCAGGACGCGGCGATCGAGCACTGGCGGAAGTACTGCTCCAGGAGCGTCGGAACGGGGTTGTCGATGTTTCCGTACGACGCCATGAAGTGACCGAGCGCGGCGTTGCGGTCGCCGTGGCCGGACTCGGAGGCGGCGACCTCCTTGTCGAAGGTCAGCTCCGGGTTGCCGCTCTCCGCCCGCAGGAACGCCAGCAGTTCGCCCGACGCGTCGCCGGTACGGGTGTGCAGCCGGTCGGTGACGACGAGGGCGCCCGCGTTGATGAACGGGTTGCGCGGGATGCCGTTCTCGTACTCCAGCTGGACGAGGGAGTTGAAGGGGTTGCCGGAGGGCTCGCGGCTCACGTGCTCCCACAGGGCGTCGCCCTCGCGGGCCAGGTCGAGGGCGAGGGTGAAGACCTTGGTGAGGGACTGCGCGGAGAACGGCTGCCGCCAGTCCCCCACTCCGTACACCGTGCCGTCGAGGTCGGCGACGGCCATGCCGAAGCGGCGCGGGTCGCAGGCGGCGAGCGCCGGGATGTAGTCGGCGGGCCGGCCGCGGCCGGGGGTCCGCTCGATCTCCTCCGCGATGCGCTCCAGGACCGGCTGGAAGGTCGTCGACGATGCCATGATCACTATTGTCCCTCTGCCGCTCCCGGCGCGCTCCGGCGGGTCAGGCCGTGGCCCGGCCGCTGCCCGCCAGGACCTCGGGGCGCAGCAGGCCTGCGAGTGTCTCGGCGGGGAGCAGGCCCTTCTCCAGGACGAGTTCGGCCACCCCCCGGCCGGTGGCGAGGGCCTCCTTGGCGATGTCGGTGGCGGCTGTGTAGCCGATGTGCGGGTTGAGGGCGGTGACCAGGCCGATGGAGTTCTCGACGCTGGTGCGCAGCGCCTCGGTGTTGGCGGTGATGCCGGACACGCAGCGTTCGGCCAGGATCACGCAGGCGTTGCGCAGATGCGTGAGGGACTCCGAGAGGGAGTGCAGGATGATCGGTTCGAAGGCGTTGAGCTGGAGCTGTCCGGCCTCGGCGGCCATGGTGATGGTGACGTCGTTGCCGATGACCTCGAAGGCGACCTGGTTGACGACCTCGGGTATCACCGGGTTGACCTTGCCGGGCATGATCGACGAACCGGCCTGCACGGGCGGCAGGTTGATCTCGCCGAGCCCGGCGCGCGGGCCGGAGGACAGCAGGCGCAGGTCGTTGCAGCTCTTGGAGAGCTTGACCGCGATGCGCTTGAGCACGCCGGACATCTGGACGAAGGCGCCGCAGTCCTGGGTCGCCTCGACCAGGTTGGCCGCCGTCACCAGGGGCAGTCCGGTGACGGCCGCGAGGTGGCGGCGGGCCGCCTCGGCGTATCCGGCGGGGGCGTTGAGGCCGGTGCCGATGGCGGTCGCGCCGAGGTTGATCTCATGGATCAGCTGGACGGCCTCGGCGAGCCGGGACCGGTCCTCGTCCAGCATGACGGCATAGGCCGAGAACTCCTGGCCCAGCGTCATGGGTACCGCGTCCTGCAACTGTGTACGGCCCATCTTGAGCACGTCGCGGAACTCGACGGCCTTGCGGGCGAACGTGTCCTGCAGGACGGACATCGCGTCGAGCAGGCCGCGCACCGCGAACACCGTCGCGATCTTGACGGCGGTCGGGTAGACGTCGTTGGTGGACTGGCCGAGGTTGACGTCCTCGTTCGGGTGCAGGAAGCCGTACGCGCCCTTGGCGTGGCCCAGCAGTTCCAGCGCCCGGTTCGCCACGACCTCGTTGGCGTTCATGTTGGTGGAGGTGCCGGCGCCGCCCTGGACGACGTCGACGACGAACTGGTCGTGCAGCTTTCCGTCGCGGATCTCGCGGCAGGCCTCGACGATGGCGGCGGCCTTCCTCGGGTCCAGCAGGCCGAGTTCCTCGTTGGCGAGGGCGGCGGCCTCCTTGACGGCGGCGAGGGCGTCGATCAGGTGCGGGTATGCGGAGATGGGCATGCCGGTGATGGGGAAGTTCTCCGTGGCCCGCAGGGTGTGCACACCCCAGTAAGCGTCGGCGGGAACGTCACGGTCGCCGAGCAGGTCGTGCTCGGAGCGGGTGGCGGCGGTCATGACGGTGAGGGTCCTCTTTCTGAGGGAAGTGAGGGTGGGTGGGTGCGCCCCTCGGGGGCGCGGGGAACTGTGCGGCCAGCCACATGCGGCCCGCAGCCGCCGGTGCGTCAGGCGCGAGCCGCACCGGCGACCGGCTCCAGCGAACGGACGGGCCGCACTCGCCCGACCTCCCGCCCACCGCCGAGAAGCGGCTCGCCCTGAAACTCGGTGAGCAGCTCCGGGTCGACGCCTGCCCAGGCCAGCGCGGCGGCAGCCACCGGGATCCGCGCCCGGTTCGCACCGTCGGCGATCTTCACCGCCACGGCCCGGCCATCGGGCAGCGCGGCGACCTGCACACCCTCGAAGCCGTCCTTGGTGAGGAGCCCCGGCACGGCCCGCATCAGGGCGGCGACGTCCCGCCCGGAGCCGGAGACCATCTCGGCGTGTTCGCGCACGGCGTCGGCGACCCGGGCCTCGGGCGTGCCCGGTGCGGCGGTGGTGATCCGGGCGGTGGCCCGGGCGAGGCCGTGCAGGGAGACGGAGAACAGGGGCGCGCCGCAGCCGTCGACGGTGACCTGGGCGATGCGCTGCCCGGTGAGGTCCTCGACGATCTCGGCGACGGCCTGCTGGAGCGGGTGGCCGGGGTCGAGGTAGTTCTCCAGGGGCCAGCCGTTGAGCATGCAGGTGTAGAGCATGGCCGCGTGCTTGCCGGAGCAGTTCTGGGCGAGCCGTGAGGGGAGCCGGCCCTCGCGCACCCAGGCGTCCCGGACGACCGGGTCGAACGGCAGGTCCGTGACGTTGCGCAGATGCTCCTCGGTGAGCCCGGCGAGGTCGAGGATGCGCCGGGCACCGGCGAGGTGGCGGTCCTCGCCGGAGTGGCTGGCGGCCGTCAGCGACAGCAGTTCGCCGTCGAGCGGCAGCCCGGCCCGGACCATGGCCACGGCCTGGAGGGGCTTGAGCGCGGAGCGCGGGTAGAAGGCGGCCTCGACGTCTCCGATCTGGAGCCGGACCTGTCCGTCGGCGCCGAGGACGACGACGGAGCCGTAGTGGATGCCTTCGACGATTCCGCCGCGTATGAGGTGGGCGACGGGGGCGTGGACGGGTTCACGGACAAGGGGTGCGTCCGCGAGGGAACTACTGAACATCACTGCCTGCTTCTCGTGGAGCGTCGCGCGCCTCACGCGTCGGCTCCGGTGGTGGACTTGCGCGCGATACGGCCGCGGATGCCGAACCATCCGACGACCAGGGCCCCGACGATCAGCGGCAGGCACAGCACGGTGGTGCGTCCCGCGCCGCCGTCGGCGTACATGAGGACCAGGACGGAGGCGAGGAACGCCAGCGTCACGATCTCGGTCCAGGGAGAGCCCGGGAGCCGGTAGGCCGGGCGGGTCAGCTCGCCCTTCTGGGTCTTCTGCCAGAAGAGGAGGTGACAGATCATGATCATGCCCCAGGTGGCGAGGATGCCGATCGCGGCGAAGTTCAGCACGATCTCGAACGCCTCGGCGGGCACGACGAAGTTGAGGCCGACGCCCAGGACGCAGATGCCGCTGGTGAGCAGGATGCCGCCGTAGGGAACCTGGCTGCGGCTCATCACCGACGTGAACTGGGGCGCGGAGCCGGCCATGGCCATGGAGCGCAGGATGCGGCCCGTGGAGTAGAGGCCGGAGTTGAGGGAGGACATGGCGGCGGTGAGGACGACGAGGTTCATCACGTCGCCGGCCGCCGGGATGCCGATGTTGGACAGCACCGTCACGAAGGGGCTCTCTCCGGCGGTGTACTTGTTCCACGGCAGCAGCATCGACAGCAGCACGACCGAGCCGACGTAGAACACACCGACCCGCCACATGATCGAGTTGATCGCCTTCGGCATGATCTTCTCGGGGTTCTCGGTCTCACCGGCGGCGACGCCGACCAGCTCGACGGAGGCGTAGGCGAAGACGACGCCCTGGATGATCAGCAGCATGGGCAGCAGGCCGTGCGGGAAGATGCCCCCGCTGTCGCTGATCAGGGACGGGCCGGGGCTGTGGCCGTCGACGGGGTGCTGGGTGACCAGCAGGAAGATGCCGATGCACATGAAGACGACCAGCGCGCCGACCTTGATGATGGCGAACCAGAACTCCAGCTCGCCGAATATCTTCACCGAGATCAGGTTCACGGTGAGCACCACGGCCAGCGCGATCAGCGCGATGACCCACTGCGGGATGTCGGAGAACATGCCCCAGTAGTGGGTGTAGGTGGCGACGGCGGTGATGTCGGCGATGCCGGTGGTCGCCCAGTTGAGGAAGTACATCCAGCCGGCGGTGTAGGCGCCCTTCTCCCCCATGAACTCACGGGCGTAGGAGACGAAGGCGCCGGAGGAGGGCCGGTACAGCACGAGTTCGCCGAGGGCGCGCACGACGAGGAAGGCGAAGAGGCCGCAGACCGCGTAGGCGAGGAAGAGGGAGGGGCCGGCGTCGGCGAGGCGGCCGCCGGCGCCGAGGAAGAGGCCGGTGCCGATGGCGCCGCCGATGGCGATCATGTTGACGTGCCGGGACTTCAGGGACTTGCTGTAGCCCTCGTCTCCGGCGTCGACATGGCCGGAACGTTTCTGCACATCGTCGTGCAGGGACTGCTCGCTCACGCCTGGGGGTCACCTTCCGTGGGGAGGTCCGAGTCCGTGCGCGGGGAACGCACGATGTCAGTGAGGGTGGTCTCGACGCGGTCGAGGTGGTGAGACATGGCCTCCACCGCGTCGTTCTCGGAACCGTCGGTCAGCGCCTCGACGATCGCCCGGTGCTCGCGGTTGGACTGCTCACGGCGGCCGCCCAGCTCGTTGAGGAAGGCGGACTGGCGGGCCAGCGCGTCCCGGATCTCCTCGATGACCCGGCGGAAGACCGGGTTCTGGGCGGCCTCGGCCACGGCGAGGTGGAACAGCGTGTCCATGGCGACCCAGGCGGTGGTGTCCGTCTCCCGTTCCATCCGGTCCAGGAGGTGGGCCAGGTGGTCGAGGTTCTCCGGGGTGCGGCGCCGGGCCGCGTACCCGGCGACCGGGATCTCGACGTGGCGGCGCACCTCCAGCAGGTCGCTGGCCGAGTAGTCGCCGAAGGTGGGGTCCTCGACGGCACTGGCGACGACGAAGGTGCCCTTGCCGGTCCTGGAGACGGTCAGGCCCATGGTCTGCAGCGCCCTGAGCGCCTCGCGCAGCACGGGCCGGGAGACCTCCAGGGTGCGGCACAGCTCCGCCTCCGAGGGGAGCTTGTCGCCGATGGCGTAGTCGCCGCGCTCGATGGCGTCGCGCAGGTAGGCCAGCACCGCTTCCATGGCACTGACCCGCCGCACGGGCTGTCCGGCTGTCCGGCTGTCTGACAGGTTCACGGGAGTGATCCTGCGGGGCCCGGGAGGCGCCTGTCAAGCGGGCCGGAACAAAACGTCCAGGGGCCGGGAGGGCCGCGCCCGAACTCCCCGCCACCAGGCCGCACGGGACCGTCAGCTGCTGAGCACACCCGCTCCGAGCAGGCCGAACAGCAGCACGCCCACGACGATCCGGTAGATCACGAAGGCGTTGAAGGAGTGTTTGGCCACGAACTTCAGCAGCCAGGCGATGGAGGCGTAGGCCACGACGAACGACACGGCCGTGCCGACGGCGAGCGGCGCCGCGCCCACCCCGGTGCCCAGGGCGTCCTTGAGCTCGTAGAGGCCGGCGCCGGTCAGGGCGGGGATACCGAGGAAGAACGACAGCCGGGTGGCGGCGACGCGGTCCAGGTCGAGGATGAGCGCGGTGGACATGGTGGCGCCGGAGCGGGAGAAGCCGGGGAAGAGCAGGGCGAGGATCTGGGAGCTGCCGACCAGCATGGCGTCCTTGAACGAGGTGTCGTCCTCGCCGCGCTTGTGCCGGCCCATTTGGTCCGCCGCCCACATCACCCCGCTGCCGACGATCAGCGAGCCGGCGACCACCCACAGCGAGGCGAGCGGGCCCTCGATGAGCGGCTTCGCGGCGAGCCCGACGGCGACGATTGGGATGGTCGCACAGATGACCCACCAGGCGAACCTGTAGTCGTGGTGGTACCGCTCCTCACGGTCGCGCAGGCCCCTCCCCCAGGCGGAGACGATCCGCACGATGTCCTGGAAGAAGTACACGAGCACCGCGGCGATCGCGCCGACCTGGATGACGGCCGAGAACCCGACCACGGCGTCGTCGTCGACGGGGATGCCCATCAGCCCCTCGACGATCTTCAGATGGCCGGTGGAGGAAACGGGCAGGAACTCGGTCACCCCCTCGACGGCTCCGAGGACGACGGCCTGACCGAGGCTGATGACACTCATGGGATCCAGTTCTGATCGAGGAGCAGGGGAGCGGAGGGAACCGTCCTACTACACGCGGGCGAGGACGGCGTTCACGTACTCGTCTCACCCGCACCCCTGCACGCGCCTCACATGCGCGCGAGCGCCGCCCCCGCGAACGCCGCCCCGAGCCCGGCCACCACGGTCGCCGCCACGTTGACGGCCGCCTGACGGCGAGCCCCTGTCTCGGCCAGCCGCAGCGTCTCGTAGGAGAACGTCGAGTAGGTCGTCAGAGCCCCGCACAGACCGGTGCCGAGCAGCAGCTGAAGGTGTGTGGCGGCTCCGGTGAGCAGGCCGAGGATCAGGCAGCCGGTGACGTTCACCGCGAAGGTGCCCCAGGGGAAGACCGAGTCGTGCCGCGCCTGGACCGCCCGGTCGGTGAGGTAGCGCAGCGGGGCGCCGACCATAGCGCCGCCGACGACCAGCAGCCAGTTCACAACGACTTCTTACCCTTCGTGTCCGTCGGGCCGGGCGTGTCGTCCCGGCCGGTGTACCGGATGACCTCGCAGTCGTCGAGCGTCACCAGTCCCTCGGTGACCAGTTCGTCGAGGTGCGGCAGGAAGGCGCGGACGCGCGCCTCGGTGTCGACGATCACCACGGCGATCGGCAGGTCCTCGCTCAGGGACAGCAACCGCGAGGTGTGGATCAGGGAGGAGGTTCCGAAGCCCTCGATGCCACGGAAGACGCTGGCGCCCGCGAGGCCCGCCGCATGGGCCCGGTGGACGATCTCCGAGTAGAGGGGTTTGTGGTGCCAGGTGTCGCTCTCGCCGACGAAGACGGTCAGGCGCAGGCCCCTGCCGGTCAGCCTCGTCATCGTTGCCTGCCTTTCAGGACACGGCGGGTCGTACCGGCCGCGAGCCACACCGCTGCGAGCGCGGCGAGCGGGGTCGCGGCGAGGTAGGCCAGGCCGGTGCCGCCATGGCCGCCGTCGATGAGTCCGCGGATGTCGACGGCGTACGTCGAGAAGGTGGTGAAGCCGCCGAGGACACCGGTGCCGAAGAAGGGGCGGACCAGGGGGTGGGCCATCCGGACCTCGGTGACGACCGCCATGAACACGCCGATGACGGCGCAGCCGGCGACGTTGACCCAGAGGGTCGTCCAGGGGAAGCCGCCGGCGGGCGAGGGCCACCAGAGGGAGGCGGTGTAACGGGCGGCCGCCCCCGCTCCCCCACCGAGTGCCACGACCGCCACGACGGGCGCCTGGGCGCGCCAGGAAGGCCGGGGCGGTGTGGAGGCCTGAACGCGGAGGCTCTCGGGGGATGTCACGGGGGTGTGCCTCCTACTCGCCGGGAGCCCGGGGCCGTACGGGCGCGTGCCGTCGCAAGTAGGGACCGTTGGCGGCATCCATGCCGCGGTTCGGGTACGGCGGGCCCCACCGCCGCGCCGCGAGAGGGTCGCGGCCGGAGTTCAGGTTAACCCCGGTTCGGGGTGGGGGCACTACGAGGTGGGCGGTGACGTCACTTCGGGGCAGGTGGCTCGCAGACCGCCACGCCCCGTTCCCGGATGCTGCCCAGGACCAGGTGCCCGCCCGCTTCGCAGACGCTGGTGGCCATGCGGTAGCCGGAGCGGCGGCGGGCGAGATGGTGGACGACCCGGCCCTGGTCGTCGAAGGCCTGGAGGGCGATCGTGCCGGTGGGGCGGAACGGGGCGCGTACGGCCATGCGCGCTGCGGCGGCACGGACGCCGGGCGCGCCGCGGTGGAGCAGGTCGAGGGCCGGTACGCGGGGTCCGGCGAGCGCGACCCAGATCGGTCCGTCGGGTGCGCCGCGCCAGAGGTTGTCGGGCATGCCCGGCAGGTTCTCGGCGAACTGCTCGCTCCGCCCGGCCTTCGGCCCGGTGAGCCAGTGGCGCAGGAGCCGGCAGGCGCCGGTCTCGGCGACGAGGAGGAAGGACTCGTCAGCGCCGACGGCGACCCCGTTGGCGAACTGCAGGCCGTCCAGCACCACCTCGGGTGTGTCACCACCGGGGGCGAGCCGCAGCAGCCTCCCGGTCCCGGTGTGTTCGACGATGTCGCCGATCCAGTGCTCCAAGGGGTACCGGCGGCTGGAGACGGTGAAGTAGACGCTGCCGTCGGAGAGGGACACGGCGTTGCTGCAGAAGCGCAGCGGTTCCCCCGCCACCGAGTCGGCGAGGATGCGGACCGTGCCGTCGCCGGTGTCGACGCGCAGCAGGCCGCGCTCGGCGTCGCAGACCAGCAGGTCGCCGTCCGGGAGGAGTTCGAGCCCGAGCGGCCTGCCGCCGGTCTCTGCGATCACCTCGACGCGGACCTCGACCGGGTCGGCGAGGGCGTCGAGCCGCAGGATGCGGCCGTCCCCGACGCCGGTGAGGACGCGACCGCGCGGGTCGGCGACCACGTCCTCGGGGCCGGGGCCCACCGCGACGTAGTGGCAGGGGACGAGTTCCGTGGGACGGTCCATGGCGCGCGGGTCCTTCACCATCGGGGGCGGTACCGCTGAACCGGGTCGCCTACCAGCCCTTCTCAAACATCCGGGCGACCTCGGCGATCCGCATGTCGTCGCGGTGGTAGCGCACGCGGCCAGCGGACCTGCTGGTGCGCAGCATGCCGGTGGCATCGAGCAGCCGGAGATGGGTGACGGCGACCGGGCGCGGTATCGAGAACCGCTCGGCGACGGCGTCCGCGGTGACACCGTCCGCCGCGGGACCGGGTTCCTTCAGCCAGGCCAGGATGCGGAGCCGTGTCTCGTCTGTGGGAGTCCTCAGCATGTCGTGCCCCTGCCTCGCAGCTCGCCCTCTCCCCGCGTTTTCCCACTCTCTCGCAGCGGACACCGTGGCGTCCCGGGCTTCGCCATCGTTGACCGATACCGAACTGCCGGATCCCAGAGCGGAGTTCGGACAGGGGGACGACGAGGAGAAGGGCCCGGGAAGCCGGGGCCCTTCTCCCGGGGGCTCAGCGGTGCCGGAACCAGGACATCGACGAGAGCGCCCGGTCGTCGTAGCCGAACAGCGCCTGGTTCTCCCAGCCGTTGCCGGAGGAGGCGTCGGTCGGGTCCCAGCCGTTGCCGGCGACCGCGGTCCAGGTCGCCTCCCAGCAGAAGACGCCGAGGCCACGGCCGTTCGGGACGGCCTCCACGATGCTCATCATGTCGTTCATCCACCGGGTCTGGCCGGTCACGCTCGCGGGGTAGCCGGGGACCAGCTCGCCACCGGTGTTGACGATGTTCTCGTGCGCGTCCTCGCTGTCCAGGCGGAACGGGTAGGCGGTCTCGGCGACGAAGACCGGCTTGCCGTAGCGGGAGGCCGCGTCGTCGAGGGTCGTCTGGAAGTCGGCCAGGGTGCCGTGCCAGTAGCCGTAGAAGGACAGGCCGATCGCGTCGAACTTCACGCCGTTCGAGCGCGCGCCGTCGAACCACCGGCGGGTGCCGTCCAGGTCACCACCCTCGGCGAGGTGCAGGGCCACGGTGGTGGAGGAGTTGACCGCCTTGACCGCGTCGTAGCCGGAGTTGAGAAGACCGGCCAGCTGCGTCCAGTGGGAGGTGGATCCCTCGTTCCACAGCATGCCGCCGTTGATCTCGTTGCCGACCTGGACCATGTCGGCGGTGGTGCCCTGCGCCTTCAGGGCGTTCAGCACGTCGTACGTGTGGTTGTACACGTCCGTCTTCAGTTGGGCGTACGAGTGTCCGGCCCAGGCGGCGGGCTTGTCCTGGCGTCCCGGGTCGGCCCAGAAGTCCGAGTAATGGAAGTCGACCAGCAGCTTCATGCCCTGCGCCTTGACGCGCTTGGCCGTGGCCAGGACGCGGGCCTTGTCGTTGAAGCCGTCGGCCGGGTTCACCCAGACCTTGAGGCGCGCGTAGTTCATGCCGTTCGACTTGAGGACGGCCAGGGGGTCGCCGGCGGCGCCCGAGCCGGTGCGGTAGACGCCGCCCTTGGCCTCGCTCTTGGCCAGGGACGAGATGTCGGCACCCTTGATCGACGTACCGGACGTGCCGGATGTGAAGGTCAGGTCGTCGACATTGATCCAGTTGCCGGCGTTCGCGTCACTGTTGACGCTGATCGTGCACTGGTTGCCGGTCACATTGACCGGCACGACGATCCGGATCCACCCGCTGGAGGAGACGGGCAGGTCGGTGCGCTGTTCGACGCCGCCGCAGTTCTTCAGCGCCATGTACGCGGAGTTCTGCCCGCCGCCGGAGCGCACCCAGGCGGTGAGCCTGTAGTTCCCGTTGGTGAGTCCGGACAGGTACTGGTAGGTCTCCACCGTGTAGGCGGTGGAGGCCCAGTGGCTCAGGCGGTAGCTGCCGCCGTGGCCGCCGGACTCGGTGAACGAGGCACCGGCGTCGCCGTATTCGGACCAGCCGCTCGGGGTCGCGGCGCCCGCGCCGTCGGCTTCGAAGCCGCCGTTGGTCAGCGTGTTCGCGGCGTGGGCGGAGGTGGCGGGCAGGGCGGTGAGGGCGAGACCCGCGGCGAGCGGGAGCAGCAGGGCCCGGAGGGTGCGTCTGGGATGGAACATCGTCGTCCGTCGTCCCTTCGACGTGGAGGTTGGGGAGTGCCTCTCACCGGGAGGCAGGTGAGGGTCCCTCCGCCCGCGGCTCGTGGCCCGCGCGGGCGGAGGGAGTCGGTTCAGCCGTCGAGCCGGACGACCCGGACGGCTCCGGCCGGGACCGCCAGGCGGCCGGCGGCGCGGTCGCCGGTCAGCAGCTCGGTTCCGGGGGTCGCCAGGGGCACCTTGGCGTCCGAGCCGGTGTGGTTGACGGCGAAGAGGTAGGTGCCCGACGCCCCGGTGCGACGGACCACTTCGACGTCCCGGGGCAGGTCGGCGCGCGGGGCGAGCCCCGCGTCCTCGCCCGCCCGGCCGAGCAGTGTGTCGAGGCCGTCGGCGCCGAGCCGGGTGGAGACGTACCAGGCGGTGCCCTCGCCGAGGCGGTGCCGGGTGACGGCGGGCAGACCGGCGGTGAGGCCGTCGGCGTAGGTCAGGACGGTCTCGGCGCCGCGCGGCACCACGAACTCCGTCCACACGTCGGCGGACAGCTCGGTTCCGTCCGGGCCGGTGACGCGCACCCGTTCGCCGGGCAACAGCGGGGAGAACTCCTCGACCGTGAGGCCGAGGACGTCCCGCAGGGGCCCGGGGTAGGCGCCCTCGTGGACGGCGTCGTGCTCGTCGACGATGCCGGAGAAGTACGAGACGACCAGCGTGCCGCCGTTCTCGACGTACGCCTTCAGGTTGCGCCCGGCCGCCTCGGTCAGCAGGTACAGGGCCGGTACGACGACAAGGGGATACCTCGACAAGTCGGCTTCCGGGTGGGCGAAGTCGACGGTGAGGTGGCGGTCGTAGAGGGCCTCGTAGAATGCGTCGGCGCGCTCGCGGGCCTCGTGGTCGACGCTGGGGCGCCAGTCGAGGTTCTGCGCCCACCAGGAGTGCCAGTCCCACAGCACGGCCACGTCGGCCTCGGTCCGGGTGCCGCGGATCTCGCTCAACGCCCGGACGGAAGCGCCCAGTTCGACGACCTCGCGCCACACACGGGTGTCGGTGCCGCCGTGCGGGACCATCGCCGAGTGGAACTTCTCGGCGCCGCGCCGGGACTGGCGCCACTGGAAGAACATCGCGCCCTCGGAACCGCGCGCCACGTGGGCGAGGGAGTTGCGGGCCATTTGGCCCGGCGCCTTCGCCGGGTTGCGGGGCTGCCAGTTGACGCCCGAGGTGGAGTGCTCCAGCAGCAGCCAGGGGGCGCCGCCCGCGACGGACCGGGTGAGGTCGGCGGCCATCGCCAGGTTGACGTGGGTGCGGCGGCCGTCGGTGATCAGGTAGTGATCGTTGGTGACGAGGTCCGCCTCGCGGCCCCAGGCCCAGTAGTCGACGGAGTCGCACTGGCTCAGCGCCGTCATGAAGTTGGTGGTGACCGGGACACCCGGCGAGAGGCGGTGCAGGATGTCCCGCTCCATACAGAAGTTCTCGCGCATGGTGGCGTCGGCGAACCGCTTGTAGTCCAGCGCCTGGCTGGGGTTGACGGCCGCGGGGGTGAGCCGGGGCGGGTTGATGTCCTCGAGGCCGGCGTAGCGCTGGCCCCAGAAGGCCGTGCCCCAGGCCTCGTTGACCCCCTCGACCGTGCCGTACGTGGTCGCCAGCCAGCGGCGGAAGTGGGCCGCGCAGGAGTCGCAGTAGCAGGCGGAGACGGGGACGCCGTACTCGTTGTGGACGTGCCACATCGCCAGCGCGGGGTGGTCGCCGTAGCGCTCGGCGAGGCGGGTGGTGATGGACGCGGCGGCCGCGCGGTAGTCGGCGTTGCTGTGACAGACGGCCGCGCGGGAGCCGAACTCGTAGCGCACGCCCTCGGCGGTCACGGGCAGTGCGTCGGGGTGGGCCCGGTAGAACCAGACGGGCGGCACGACGGTGGGGGTGCCGAGGTCGACGCGGATGCCGTGCTCGTGCAGCAGGTCCAAAAGCCGGTCCAGCCAGCCGAAGTCGTAACGGCCGGGTGCGGGCTCCAGCAGCGCCCAGGCGAAGATCCCGACGCTCACCATGGTGACGCCGGCCTCCCGCATCAGCCGGACGTCCTCCTGCCAGACGCTTTCCGGCCACTGCTCGGGGTTGTAGTCCCCACCGAAGGCGAGCCTGGTGAGGCCCCTGGGGGTGGTCTCCGGCATGGATGATCTCCCGGTCGATCGATCAATTGGGAACGTTCACACACAGCGAGGCCGTGCGGAGGCCAACATAACCGCACAGCAACAACCATTGACAAGTGTCCGGGATGTTTCTCTACTGTGAACGCTCACAGAAGCATGGCAGGTCCTCGCAACAGGCGAGGACCCCAGGTCAGGGGAGAGATCCATGCCGCACACGAAGCGCCGCCGCCTCGTGCGAACCGCCGTCGCCATCACCCTCGGCGCCACCACCCTCGCCGCCTGCGGAGCCGACTCCGCGGACAGTGAGACCGAGTCGGGCCCGGCCTCACTGACGTACTGGACCTGGACGCCCGGCATGGACAAGGTCGTGGACCTGTGGAACAAGGGACCGGGCAAGAAGGACCAGATCACCGTCACGGTGAAGAAGCAGGCGTCGGGTGACACGCTGGTCACCAAGATCCTCACCGCGCACAAGGCGGGCAAGGCGCCCGACCTGGTGCAGGCCGAGTACCAGGCACTGCCCACGCTGGTCAGCAACGACGTGCTCGCGGACATAGCCGGGAACGTCGAAAAGACGAAGGACGATTTCGCCGACGGCGTCTGGCAGCAGACCACGCTCGGCACCGACGCCGTCTACGCGGTGCCGCAGGACATCGGGCCGATGATGTTCTACTACCGCGAGGACCTGTTCGAGGAATACGGCCTGACGGTGCCGACGACCTGGGACGAGTTCGCCGAGACCGCCCGCAGGCTGAAGAAGGCGGCGCCCGGCAAGGACCTGACCACCTTCTCCGCCAACGACTCCGGCCTCTTCGCGGGCCTCGCCCAGCAGGCCGGCGCGCAGTGGTGGACGACCTCCGGCGACCGGTGGAAGGTCTCCATCAACGATCCGGCGACGCAGAAGGTCGCGAAGTTCTGGGGCGGCCTGGTGAAGGAGGGTGCCATCGACAACCAGCCGATGTACACCCCCGCTTGGAACAAGGCGCTCAACACCGGCAAGCAGATCGCCTGGGTCAGCGCCGTGTGGGCGCCGGGCACGCTGACCACCGCCGCGCCCGACACCGAGGGCAAGTGGGCCATGGCCCCGCTCCCCCAGTGGTCCGCGAGCGAGAACCGCACCGGCAGCTGGGGCGGCTCCTCCACCGCCGTCACCACCGACTCCAAGCACCAGGGGGCCGCCGCGAAGTTCGCCACCTGGCTGAACACCGACCGCGAGGCCCTGAACGCGCTGGCGAAGGAGAGCGGCATCTACCCGGCCGCCACCAACGCCCAGACCAGCGGCGCCTTCCTCAAGCCGCCCGCCTACTTCTCGAACCAGGCCGACTTCTACACCAAGGCCGCCGACATCGCGGAGACCACGGCACCGTCCGCCTGGGGCCCGAACGTGAACGTCGCCTACACCACCTTCAAGGACGCCTTCGGCGCCGCGGCGAAGAGCAAGTCGGACTTCGGCGCCGCGCTGGACACGATGCAGGCCGACACCGTCGCCGACATGAAGAAGCAGGGCTTCGAGGTCGCGGAGTGAAGAGCACGGCACGCCGGCGGTCGTACGAGGTCGAGGGGGCCCCGTACGACCACCCGTCTCCCACCACCACCCTCGAACGAGCGCGCAGCGCCCCGTATGTCTTCCTCCTCCCAGCAGCGCTCCTCTTCGTTCTGTTCTTCGCCCTGCCCATCGGCTACGCGCTCTGGCTCAGCCTCCGCAAGGTGCAGGTCTCCGGTCTCGGCCTCGGCTCCGGCGCCCGCAGAGAGGTCTGGGCCGGCCTGGAGAACTACACCGACGCCCTCTCCGACAGCGAGCTGCTGCACGGCGCCCTGCGCGTACTGGGCTACGGCTGCATCGTCGTCCCCGTGATGCTCGGCCTGGCCCTGCTGTTCGCGCTGATGCTCGACTCCGACAAGGTGCGGCTCGCGCCCTTCACCCGGCTCGCGATCTTCCTGCCGTACGCCATCCCCGGTGTGGTGGCGGCGCTGCTGTGGGGCTTTCTGTACCTGCCGGACGTCAGCCCCTTCTTCTTCGTGCTCGACAGGCTGGGGCTGCCGCAGCCGGACCTGCTGGACGGCGGGCCGCTGTATCTGGCGCTGTCGAACATCGCGGTGTGGGGCGGCACCGGCTTCAACATGATCGTCATCTACACCTCGCTCCAGTCGATCCCGGGGGAGGTGTACGAGGCGGCGAAGCTGGACGGCGCCACGCCACTGCAGATCGCGCTGCGGATCAAGATCCCGATGGTGGCGCCCTCGCTGGTGCTGACCTTCTTCTTCTCCATCATCGCGACGCTCCAGGTGTTCAGCGAGCCGACCACCCTCAAGCCGCTCACCAACTCCGTTTCCACGACGTGGAGTCCGCTGATGAAGGTGCACCGGGACGCGTTCGGTGAGGGCGACATCCACGGGGCGTCCGCGCAGGCCGTGATCATCGCCTTCGCCACGCTGCTGCTGTCCTTCGGCTTCCTGCGGGCCGCGAACCGTCGTCAGAAGCAGGAGGCCGCTCGATGAGCTCCGTTGCCGTCCCCCAGGCCGAGCCGGTGGCGGGCAGCGCGCCCGGAACCGCCCAGGGCCGCCCGCCGCTGCGCCGCCGGATCGCCCTGATCCCCACGGTCACCCTGCTCCTGGGTGCGGTCTACTGTCTGCTGCCGGTGGCCTGGGTGGTCATCGCCGCGACCAAGTCGGGCCGTGAGCTGTTCTCCACGTTCACGTTCCTGCCCGGCACGGGTTTCGCCGACAACTTCCAGGACCTGAGCGCCTACCGCGACGGCGTGTACTGGCAGTGGATGGGCAACTCCGCCCTGTACGCCGTCCTCGGTGCCCTGCTGTCGACGTGCGTCTCGGCGTTCAGCGGCTACGCGCTCGCGACGTACCGCTTCCGCGGCCGCGAGACGATCTTCAACGTGCTGCTCGCGGGTGTGCTGATGCCGCCGGTGATCCTGGCCGTCCCGCAGTACCTGCTGCTGGCCGAGGCCGACCTCACGGACTCCTACCTGTCCGTCCTGCTGCCGCAGATCCTCTCGCCGTACGGCGTCTACCTCGCGCGGATCTACGCCGCCGCCGCGGTGCCCGCCGACGTGGTCGAGGCCGGGCGGATGGACGGGGCGAGCGAGTGGCGGGTCTTCACCCGGATCGCGCTGCCGATGATGATCCCCGGGATGGTGACGGTGTTCCTGTTCCAGTTCGTGGCGATCTGGAACAACTTCCTGCTCCCGTACATCATGCTCAGCGACGACGAGAAGTTCCCGATCACGCTCGGCCTGTTCACGTTGCTGGAGCAGGGCGCCAACACCCCCGCGCTGTACACCCTGGTGATCACGGGCGCGTTCCTCGCGGTGCTCCCGCTGGTCGCCCTCTTCCTGGTCATCCAGCGGTTCTGGAGTCTGGATCTGCTCTCCGGAGCCGTAAAGTCATGACCATGAACGCTGCGGGAGGCAGGCGCAGGCCGCCCACGATCCACGACGTGGCGCGCGAGGCGGGGGTCTCGCGCGGCACCGTCTCACGCGTCCTCAACGGCGGCCACTACGTCAGTCCGGCCGCCCAGGAGGCGGTCAACGCGGCCATCCGCAGGACCGGTTACGTGGTCAACCGGCACGCCCGCTCCCTGATCACCGGGCGGTCCGACTCGATCGGTTTCCTGCTCACGGAGCCGCAGGAGCGGTTCTTCGAGGACCCCAACTTCAACGTCCTGCTGCGCGGCTGCACCCAGGCGCTCGCCGCACACGACATCCCGCTGCTGCTGATGCTGGCGGGCACGGAGGACGAACGGCGGCGCATCACGCGGTACATCACCGCCGGGCACGTCGACGGGGTGCTGCTGGTCTCCAGCCACTCCGGTGATCCCGTCGCCGAGCGGCTGCGCGAGGCGGGGGTGCCGCTCGTCGCGTGCGGGAAGCCGATCGGGGTGGCTTCCAAGGTGAGTTACGTGGCCGCCGACGACCGTGACGGGGCCCGCGACATGGTGCGCCACCTTCTGTCGCTCGGGCGGCGCAGGGTGGGCACGGTGACCGGTCCGCTGGACACACCCGGCGGTGTCGAGCGCCTCGCCGGCTACCGGGAGGTGCTCGCGGAGGCGGGCCTGGAGGTCGACGAGCGGCTGGTCGTCTCCGGCGACTACAGCCGGGCGAGCGGCGAGGCGGGCGCCGAGCGGCTGCTGGCGCAGGCCCCGGACATCGACGCGGTGTTCGTGGCTTCCGACCTCATGGCGCAGGGCGCGCTCGCGGCCCTGCAGCGGGCCGGGCGGCGGGTGCCTGAGGACGTGGCGGTGGGTGGCTTCGACGACTCACCGGCCGCCGTGGCTTCCAGCCCCGAGCTGACGACCATCCGGCAGCCCTGGGACCGCATCAGCAACGAGATGGTGCGGGTGCTGCTCGCGCAGATCGGCGGCGAGGATCCGGCGGCGGTGATCCTGCCGACGGAGCTGGTGAAACGGGAGTCGACGTAGGGCCTGTCGCAGGGCACCGAACCGGCCGTGGAGCCGGGGCCGCGAGCCCGTACTCCATGCACGGTCATTGAAGCCTGCACCGGTGTTACCGTTCCCTTATGGCGGTGAAAACGGCTGGTGGGCAGCTCGAGGAGCGGTGGCGGGACATCCTGTCGGCGCACGCGCGCACGATGTGCGAGATCGACCGGGCGCTGCATCCGCACGGGCTCGGCGCCTCCGACTTCGAGGTCCTGGACATGCTCGCGACCGCGGCGCCCGACGAGGGCGGGCAGTGCCGGGTGCAGAACCTCGTGGGGCGGGTCCATCTCAGCCAGAGCGCGCTGTCCCGGCTGATCGCCCGGTTGGAGAAGGACGGGCTGGTGACACGGTCCGCGTGCGCGGAGGACCGGCGGGGCGTGTGGGTCTCCCTGACGCCCAAGGGCCGTGACCTGCACGCCGAGGCGCTGCCGCTGCAGCGGGCGGCCCTGTCCCGGACACTGGGCGGCTGAGCCGCCCGGCGTCCGGACCGGGTCGGTCGCCTCACTGGCGGGCCAGCAGGGTGCGGACTCCCTCCGAGGTCAGCGTCAGGCGGTGCTCCGAGCTGCCGTCGATGGTGAGCGACAGGTCGTCGGCCGGCCACTGCGCGGCGAGGGCGCCGAGGGGCACCAGGCGGTAGCGGGAGACGAACGGCAGCAGCCCGGCCATCTCCACCTCGGAGGTGAACACGGGCACCACCGGTTCGCCGCCCGGCTGCTCCAGGACCGGCAGGGCCACCGCCGAGGGGTTGGCGGCATCGGAGTCGTTGGCGTCGTCGGGCACGGGGATGAGCACGTCGCTGTTGGCGAGCGCGTCCAGAGCCGCCGTGTCCTCGGTGTTCTCGGTGAGGACGTCCAGAGCCCGCTGGGCGGGCGTGGGCGTGGGGTCGTTTGCGGGTGTCTCCATGGCAGATTCCCTGGTAGCGGCGGTCGTGCGGCCTGCCCGGGGCATGATTCGCCCCGGGAACGGTCCTGCTCGCGTACCCGAACGGGAACGGGGCAATCCTGGTGAACCTTCGGGGTTCGTGGGAGCGCGGAGGAGATCCTGTGGTGGCAGCCGACGCTCCGGGCCGCCGGTGCCGTCGTTCCGGACCTCCTCGTCGGGGACTGGAGCGCCGACTCCGGCTACGCCATGGGCCGCCTGCCGGCCCGGCGTCGGGAGGTGACGGCGGTGTTCGCCTCCAACGACCGGATGGCGCTCGGCCTGCTGCACGCCCTGCACGGGTCCGGGCGGTCCGTCCCCGGGGAGGTCGGCCTCGTCGGCTACGACGACATCCCCGAGGCCGCGCATGCGCCGCCGACCACCGTCCGCACCGGCTTCGCGGAGATCGGCACCCGTTCGCTGCGGCTCCGCCTCGACCGGATCGGCGGCCCGGGCGAGCGGCCCCGGGTCGACACCCTCGTGCCCGTGGATCTGGTGGTGCGGGCCAGCAGCGCTCCCCCGCCTGTGCGCCGAGGGGCGTGCGTCAGCCGTTTCCCGCGGCGGCGGCCCGCTGCCAGGCCCCCTCCCGCAGCAGCCGCAGCCCGTTCAGGCCGACCAGGACCGTGGAGCCCTCGTGGCCCGCGACGCCCAGCGGCAGCGGCAGGTCACCGGCCAGGTCCCAGGCGACCAGTCCGGCGATGAACACCCCGGCGATCACGAGGTTCTGCACGACCAGCCTGCGGGCGCGGCGGGACAGGGCGACGGTGGCGGGTACCGCGGCGAGTTCGTCGCGCACGATGACGGCGTCGGCGGTCTCCAGGGCCAGGTCGGAGCCGGCCCGGCCCATGGCGATCCCGGTGTGCGCGGCGGCCAGGGCGGGCGCGTCGTTGACGCCGTCCCCGACGACCAGCACCTTGCGGCCCGCGCTCTCCATCTCCCGGACGGCGGTCAGCTTCTCCTGCGGCAGTAGCCCGGCGCGTACGTCGTCGATGCCGGCCTCGGCGGCGAGGTGTGCGGCGGCCCGGGGGTTGTCGCCGGTGAGCAGCACCGGGGCGCTGCCGGTGAGCCGGGCGAGGGAGGCGACCGTGGCGGTGGCGTCCGGGCGCAGCCGGTCGGCGATGCCCAGCAGTCCGGCGGGGGTGCCGTCGACGACGACCAGGACGGCGGTACGCCCGGACTCCTCCAGTTCCACGACCGCGCCGACCGCGTCGTCCAGCAGCCGGACCGGTGCGCCGACCGCGACCGTACGGCCGCCGACGACGGCGGTGACTCCCACGCCGGGAGCGGAGGCGAAGTCCTTGGCAGGGGGCAGATCGAGGCCGCGCTCGCGGGCCGCGGCCACCACCGCCCGGGCCAGCGGATGCTCACTGGGCCGCTCGGCGGCTGCCGCCAGCGTCAGCAACTCGCCCTCGTCCAGGCCGGAACCGGGCAGCGGCCGGACGTCGGTGACCCGCGGGCTCCCCTCCGTGAGCGTGCCGGTCTTGTCCAGGGCGACCGCGTCCACCTGGCCGAGCCGTTCCATCACCACGGCCGACTTCACGAGGACGCCGTGCCGTCCGGCGTTGGCGATGGCCGACAGCAGCGGCGGCATGGTGGCCAGCACGACGGCGCACGGGGAGGCCACGATCATGAACGTCATGGCACGCAGCAGCGCGTCGGTGAGCTGCGCGCCGAAGGCGAGCGGCACCAGGAACACGGCCAGTGTGGCGGCCACCATGCCCAGCGAGTAGCGCTGTTCGACCTTCTCGATGAACAGCTGCGTGGGCGCCTTGGTCTCGGACGCCTCCTGCACCATGCGGACGATCCGGGCGATCACCGAGTCGGACGCGTCGCGCTCGACCCGGATCCGCAGCGCGCCGGTGCCGTTGAGGGTGCCCGCGAAGACCTCGTCGCCCCGCTCCTTCGGCACGGGCAGCGGCTCGCCGGTGATGGTCGCCTGGTCCACCTCGCTCGCCCCGTCGAGCACCCGGCCGTCGGCACCGACGCGCTCCCCGGGGCGTACGAGGACGGTGTCGCCGACCGTCAGCTCCTCGACGGAGACGGCCTGTTCACCACCGTCGGGGTCCAGCCGGGTGGCCGTGGCGGGGGCCAGGTCGAGCAGGCCGCGGACGGAGTCGGCGGTGCGGGCCGTGGCCAGGGCCTCCAGCGCGCCCGAGGTGGCGAAGATGACGATGAGCAGGGCGCCGTCCATGACCTGCCCGATGGAGGCCGCGCCGAGGGCGGCGACGACCATCAGCAGGTCGACGTCGAGGGTGCGGTCCTTCAGCGCCTTGAGCCCTTCCCAGCCGGGCTCCCATCCGCCGGTGACGTACGACAGCGCGTACAGGGGGCCCCACGTCCAGACGGGCGCGCCGGTCAGCTGCAGGGTCAGGGCGAGCAGGAAGGAGGCGGTGGCCACCGCGGCCCAGCGCACCTCGGGGAGCGCCAGGACACGGGTACGCCGCCGGGGCGCGGTCCCGGGACGCTCGGGCTGTGTCCGTTCGACCGGCTGCGGCGTGAGGGTGGAGGTCATCAGGGGTCCTTCTGGCGGGGGCGCGTCGGCACCCCTCACCATACAGGAACACATGAAGACCAATTCATATCTTCATGCGGCCTCCTTGTCGCGGCACAGGTCCCGGCCTCATCGCACGGGTACGGCCACGTACTGGTACTCCAGGAACTCGTCGATACCCACCCGGCCGCCCTCGCGCCCCAGTCCGGACTGCTTGACCCCGCCGAAGGGAGCCGCCGGGTTCGAGACGAGACCGGTGTTCAGCCCGACCATGCCCACCTCCAGGCCCTCACTGACGCGCAGGCCGCGGCCCAGTCCCTGGGTGAAGACGTAGCCGACGAGGCCCCAGGGCGTGTCGTTGGCGCGGCGCAGGACCTCGTCCTCGTC
The DNA here is from genome assembly GCF_042803315.1 of Streptomyces sp. NPDC057424. NCBI lineage: Bacteria > Bacillati > Actinomycetota > Actinomycetes > Kitasatosporales > Streptomycetaceae > Streptomyces > Streptomyces sp. NPDC057424. Next base: position 125,752 of record NZ_JBHVCP010000003.1, on the reverse strand, counting down.
GTCGAAGGTGAGGATCGCCGCGACCGGGCCGAAGATCTCCGTGTCCATCAGACGGCTGCCGGGGTCGACGCCGGCCAGCACGGTCGGCGGGTAGAAGAAGCCGGGCCCTTCCGGCGTGCGGCCTCCGACGAGCACCTGGGCGCCGCGCTCCACCGCCTCGGCGACCAGCTCCTCCACCTTGGCGCGTCCGGTGCTGTCGATCAGCGGGCCGACGTCGACGCCGTTGCGGGTGCCGGGGCCCACCACCAGGGCGCCCATCCGCTCGGCGAGCCGCCGGCCGAACTCGTCCGCCACCGACCGGTGCACGAAGAAGCGGTTCGCCGCCGTGCAGGCCTCGCCCATGTTCCGCATCTTGGCGACCATCGCCCCGTCCACGGCCGTGTCCAGATCGGCGTCGTCGAAGACGATGAACGGCGCGTTCCCGCCCAGCTCCATCGAGGTGCGGACGACGGTGTCGGCGCACTGCGCGAGGAGCAGCCGGCCGACGGCGGTGGAGCCGGTGAAGGACAGCTTGCGGATCCGGCCGCCGCGCAGCAGCGGCTCGCACACCTCGCCGGCGCGGGAGGTGGTGACGACGTTCAGCACACCGTCCGGCAGGCCCGCCTCTGTGAGGATCCCGGCCAGCGCGAGGCTGGACAGGGGAGTCTGCGGGGCGGGCTTGAGGATCATCGTGCAGCCCGCCGCGATCGCGGGGCCGATCTTGCGGGTGCCCATGGCCAGCGGGAAGTTCCACGGCGTGATCAGCAGGCAGGGGCCGACCGGGCGGCGGGAGAGCAGCATGCGGTTGCGGCCGTCGGGCAGGGTGCCGCAGCCGCCGTCGATACGGACGGCCTCCTCGGAGAACCAGCGGAAGAACTCCGCGGCGTACGCCACCTCTCCCCTGGCCTCGGTCAGCGGCTTGCCCATCTCGGACGTCATCAGGTGGGCGAGCTCGTCGGTGCGCTCCAGGATGAGCTCGTAGGCGCGGCGCAGGATCTCGCTGCGTGCCCGGGGTGCGGTGCGGGCCCAGTCCTGCTGGGCCTGGACGGCCGCCTCCTCGGCGAGCCGGGCGTCCTTCGGGCCGGCGTCGGCGACGTGGCAGAGGAGCTCGCCGGTGGCGGGGTCGTCGACGGGCATGGTGGCACCGTCCGCGGCGTCCACCCAGGCACCGCCGATGAACAGCTGAGTCAGGACCTCGGTCATGTCGTCTCTCCTGGTTGATCGGCGGCGGGGTCGAGGAGTTCGGCGAGGTGCAGGGCGCGGACGTCCCGGTCACCGGCGAGGTGGTCGATCTGGGTGGCGCAGCTGAAGCCGTCGGCGATGACGGGTCGTCCGTCGAGTGCGTCGAGGCGCGGTGTGAGGGCGAGATCGGCGACGGCGATGGAGGTGTCGTGGTGCTGGGCTTCGAAGCCGAAGTTGCCGGCGAGTCCGCAGCAGCCCTCGGCCTCGTCGACCGTGCGCACGCCCAGGCGGCGCAGCAGGTCGGCGGGGCGGCGGCCCTTGAAGGTGGCGTACTCGTGGCAGTGGGTCTGCAGTACGACGTTCTCGGGCAGCGGCGGCGGGGTCCAGCCCTGGTCGGCCAGGTCGGTCAGTGCCCCGGTGAACGTGTGGACGCGGGCGGCGACGCGCCGGGCGGCCTCGGTGCCGAGGAGTTCGGGCACATCGCGCTTGAGGGCGGCGGCGCAACTGGGTTCGGCCACGATGACGGGCCGGTCGTCACCGGAGTCCAGGGCGGCGACCGTGCGGGCCATGACTCTGCGGGCCGTGGCCAGCTGGCCGGTGCTGACCCAGGTCAGTCCACAGCACAGGCCGTCCTGCGGTGTGCAGGGGATTCCGGCGTCGGCGAGCACGCGGCCGGCCGCTCCCGCGATCCGGGGCCGGAAGGCGCGGGTGAAGCTGTCGACGAAGAGGACCGCCTTCGCCGGACCTGAGGGCTCCGCCGCGCGCAGGGTCCTGCGCAGGGTGCGCCGGGAGGCGAATGCCGGGATCCGGCGTCTGGTCGTCACCCCGCCCAGGAGCGCGAGGAGCTTGCCGAGAGGTCCGCGCAGCAGTGCGTTGAGGGGGCGGGCGGCGTATCCGGCCAGGGCCGAGGTCAGGGGGAGCCAGCCGAGCGAGTAGTGGGAGCGGGGGCGAAGCCTGCCCTTGTAGTGCTGGTGGAGGAACTCGGCCTTGTAGGTGGCCATGTCGACACCGACCGGGCAGTCGCTGGAGCAGGCCTTGCAGGACAGGCACAGGTCCAGCGCGTCGCGGACCTCGGTGGAGCGCCAGCCGTCGGTGACGGTCTCGCCGCGCACCATGTCCTGGAGCATGCGGGCCCGGCCGCGCGTGGAGTCGTTCTCCTCACCCGTGGCCCGATAGCTCGGACACATGACACCGCCGGAGTCGCTGCGGCAGCGGCCGACACCGACGCAGCGGCGCACCGCTCCCGCGAAACCGTCCTCGTCGTGCGGGAAGCCGAACGACGTCTCCACCAGCGGCAGTGCGCGCAACGCGAGGTCGGCGTCGAGCGGGGCAGGGTCGACGATGACACCGGGGTTGAGGAGCCCGTCGGGGTCGAACACCTTCTTGAACGCGGCGAACGCGGCGATCATGCGGTGGCTGTACATCACCTCCAGCAGCTCGCTGCGGGCACGTCCGTCACCGTGCTCACCCGACAGCGTGCCGCCGTGCTCGGCCACCAGGGCGGCGGCCTCGGTGAGGAAGCGGCGCATCACGGCCCGGCCGTTGCCGGTGGCCATGTCGAAGTCGATCCGCACATGAACACAACCGGCGCCGAAGTGCCCGTACAGCACACCGGTCAGCTCGTGGGCGGCGAGCAGCTTGCGGAAGTCACGCAGGTAGGCAGCCAGGTTCTCGGGGGCGACGGCCGCATCCTCCCAGCCCGGCCAGGACTCCCCGCCGTCCACCAGCCGAGCCGCCAGTCCGGCCCCGTCCTCACGCACCCGCCACAGCGAGCGCCGTTCCGCCGGGCTCTCGACCACCCGGCCACCGGTGAGCCGGCCCCGCGCCTTGAGCGTGTCGAGCAGCTCGGCGGCCCGGGCGTACACCTCGGCCTGGTCGTCGCCTTCGAGTTCGACGTACAGCCAAGCCCGCCCTTCCGGCAGGCCGGTCACGGAGCCGGGCCCGCGACGGGCCCGCATGGTGGCGACGATCGCCTCGTCCATGCCCTCCACGGCGCTGGGTGAGAAGCGCAGGATCTGCGGCACGTCCTCGGCCGCCTCGACGACATCCTCGTAGCCGAGCGTGAGCAGTGCGGATGCCTGTGCGGTCGCCACCAGGCGGACCGTCGCGGCGGTGACGACCGCACAGGTGCCCTCGGAGCCCACCAGAGCGCGGGCCGTGTCGAACCCGTTCTCCGGCAGCAGGTGGTGCAGTTGATAGCCCGAGACCTGGCGCGGGATGCGCCCCAGCTCGGTCCGGATCGCCGCCAGGTTCTCATCGACCAGCCGCTTGAGGCCGGATTCGAGCCGGGCGACCGGCCCTGCGTCACCCGGGTCCACCGGATGCAGTCCGCTGTGATCGGCCACGGCCCGCACGCCGTCGGCTGTCACGATCTCCAGCGCCTCGACATGCCCGCTGGTCCGCCCGTCACGCACCGACCGGTTCCCGCACGCGTCATTGCCGATCATGCCGCCGAGGGTGCAGCGGCTGTGCGACGACGGGTCCGGACCGAAGTCCAGCCCGTGCAGCGCGGTCGCACTGCGCAGCGCGTCCAGGACGACACCCGCCTCGACCCGCGCCGTACGCGCCTCGACGTCGATGTCCAGGATCCGGTTCATGTACCGGGAGAAGTCCAGCACCACACCCGGCCCGACGGCGTTGCCCGCCATGCTCGTGCCGCCGCCCCGGGCCGTGATCGGCACCCCCGCCTCACGGCAGGCCCGCAGCACGCCGACCACATCCTCGGCGGAACGGGGGAAGGCCACCGCCCGCGGCGGCACACGGTAGTTGGAGGCGTCGTAGGCGTAGGGGCCAGTGGCCCCCGGGCCGGTCTCCACCCGCAGACCGGGCGCGAGCTCGGCGATACGGGCCGTGAGACCCGCCAGGTCGCGGGTGGCGGTGGTCATCGGCCCGACGCTCCCGAGGTTCCGGCCTCGACGGCGTTCGTCCAGGCCTGGAGACCCTCGTCGACGCCCGTCTCGTCGATCACGAGCGCCGGGATCATGCGGACGACCTGGTTCCAGGCGCCGCACAGCAGCAGGAGCAGGCCCTCGTCGATGGCGGCGCGCTGGACGCGGGCGGCCGTCTCCGGGTCGGGGCTGCCGTCCTCGGTGACGAACTCGGTGGCGAGCATGAGGCCGAGGCCGCGGACGTCGCCGATGCCCGGGGTCCGGTCGGCGACGGCTTCCAGGCCCTGGCGGAGCCGCTTGCCCATCGCCTCGGCGTTCTCCACGAGCTTCTCGTCGCGTACGACGTCCAGCGTCGCGCAGGCGGCGGCGCAGGCGACGGCGTTGGCGCCGTATGTGCCGCCCTGCGAGCCGGGCCATGCCTTGGTCATCAGTTCCTCGGAGGCGGCGATGCCGGAGAGGGGGAAGCCGCTGGCCAGGCCCTTGGCGGTGACGAGGATGTCGGGGGTGACGCCGAAGTGGTCGTGGCCCCAGAAGCGGCCGGTGCGGCCGACGCCGGTCTGCACCTCGTCGAGGATCAGGAGGAAGCCGTGCCGGTCCGCCCGCTCGCGCAGGCCTTCCAGGAAGGCGCGGTTGGCGGGGACGTAGCCACCCTCGCCGAGGACCGGCTCGACGATGATCGCGGCCGTGTCGGCGGGCGACGAGATCGTCTGGAGGGTGTAGTCGAGCTCCTGCAGGGCGAAGCGGGTGGCGGTCTCCTCGTCCCAGCCGTACCGGAAGGCCGTCGGGAACGGGGTGACGACCACGCCGCTCATCAGCGGCGAGAACCCGGACCGGAAGCGGATGCCGGAGGTGGTCATGGAGGCGGCGGCGACCGTACGGCCGTGGAAGCCGCCGTGGCAGACGATGACGTTCGGCCGGCCGGTCGCCTGGCGGGCCAGCCGCAGTGCCGACTCGACGGCCTCGCTGCCGGAGTTGGTGAAGAACAGGCTGTCCAGGCCGGCCGGCAGCACCTCGCCCAGCTTGTCGACGAGGCGGCGCAGCGGCTGGTGCATCACGGTCGTGTACTGGCCGTGGATCAGCGTGCCCACCTGCTCCTGCGCCGCCGCCACGACCTCGGGGTGGCAGTGCCCGGTGCTGGTGACGCCGATACCGGCGGTGAAGTCGAGGTAGCGGCGGCCGTCCTCACCGTAGAGGTGGACGCCCTCGCCCCGGGCCGCCACGACGGGCGTGGCCTGGCGAAGGTGCGGCGACAGTGCGGTCATGGTGTCTCCCGGCCGTACGACGAGGTGTGGTTGCTTGGCTCAGCTCCGGTGTCCGAGCATCCAAGCCGCGGCGACCGCCGACAACGCGTGATCTGTCCGGCCGGAACCCGTTGTTCGGACGTTGTGTCAACCGCCGGACCCCCCAGGCACCCCCTGTCCCACCCGTGGACAGCTCTTGCGCAGGTCAGCCCCGCTTGTCAGAGTGACCGGGCACGCAGGGAGGCACCGTGAACCAGCACCCCCCGACGGCCGGCCGTGATGCGGCCCCGGCCGGTCGCGCACCCACCCTCGCCGACGTCCTCGCCCTGCCGGTGCTGGCCGCCGGACAGCCCCAGGTCGTCACGGGGCTGTCCGAGCTGGACCGGCCGGTGCGCTGGGTGCACATCACCGAACTGACGGACCCGGCCTCCTTCCTCAAGGGCGGCGAGTTGGTCCTGACCACGGGCATGCCCCTGCCCGAGGACGCCGCGGGGGTCCGGCGGTACGTCGACGAACTGACCGAGGTGGGGGCGGCCGCCCTGGTCATCGAACTCGTACGGCGCTACCACCGGCCGCCCGACACCCTCGTGCAGGCCTGCCGGGCCCGGGGCCTCCCCCTGGTCACCCTCGCCCGGGACGTCAATTTCCTGGAGGTCACGCAGGTCGTGCACGCGCTGATCCTCGGCAACCAGGCCGACGCGATGCGGCGTACCCAGCGGATCCACGAGGCGTTCACGGCCCTGACGTTGCGCGGGGCGGGACCGGAGGACGTGGTGCGCGCGGCGGCGGAGATGAGCGGCCGGACGGTCGTGCTGGAGAACCTGGTGCACCAGGCGCTGATCTGCGAGCCCTCGGGGAGCACGGTGGAGGAGGCGCTCGGGGACTGGGAGCGGCGCTCCCGGGCGGCCGAGCCCGGCGACCGCACCGAGGTGGGCGGCCCGGAGAACTGGCTCACCGCGCCCGTCTCCTACCAGGGCGAACGCTGGGGGCGTCTGGCGATGCTGCCCGCCGACGGGCCGGCCTTCGGTCCCGAGCACGTGACCGTCCTGGAGCGGACGGCGATGGCCCTGACCGTGGCCCGGCTCATCCACTCCACGCCGTGGGAGCACACGGCCCACCGCAACGCCCTGCGGGAGCTGGCGGAGCAGCGCCACCACTCCGCCGAGGACGTCCGCGCCCGCTGCGCCGCGCTGGGCCTGCCCACGGAGGCCGGTGTCTTCCTGGCGATCCTCGTGGATCCGGGGCCCGGCGGGGAGGACGCGGAACCGGAGGCCCGGCTGCACCGGGAGCTGAGGTCGGCCGGGGTCCCGGCCCTGGTCGGCGAGCTGTCCCCCGGCCGCGTCGGCGTCCTGCTGGCCCTGCGCCCTGCCCAGCCCTGGCGGCCCGTGGCCGAACGGCTGAGCCGCACCGCGCTGACGCTGGCCCCGGAGGCGATCGTCGGCGTCGGTTCGGAGGTGGCGGACCTCGCCGACACCGCGCGCTCCTTCCGGGAGGCGGCCCGGGTCATAGAGGCCACCCCGCCCGGCCAGGCCCTGCCCGCGGGCCGTTCCTTCCACGAGCTGCCGGACATCGACCTGCGCCGGCTGCTGTACGCGCTGCGCGAGGACACCCGGATCCAGGACTACACGGAACGGCGGCTGAGCCGGCTCGTCGACCACGACACCCGGCACGGCACCGACCTGCTGGCGACCCTGGGCCACTTCCTCGACGCCGCCGGCAACAAGACGACGGCGGCCCGCCGCGGCGGCCTGTCCAGGGAGACCATGTACCAGCGCCTGCGCACCATCGAGCGTCTCCTCGGCACCGACCTCGAATCCGGCGACCGCCGTACCGAACTGCACGTGGCACTCACGGTGTTGCGGGTTCTGCGCGCCGGCCAGGGCAGGGAGGACCGGCCTCTCGTGTAACGCTTTCCGCGCCCCGTTCCAAGAACGAGTGCAAGGCACCTGTCGACGAGAAGGGGATGTTCGTGGACGACGCGGAACGGTTACGGGGTGGGCCCGCTGCGGCGGTCGGTGACCCGCGGCACTTCGAGGAGTTCTACCGGCGCCATGTCGACGCGGTGCTGCGCTTCGTGGCCCGGCGGGTGGACGACCCGCACACGGCGGCCGACCTGACGGCCGAGATCTTCCTCGCCGTCCTCGACTCGGCCGGCACCTACCGCCCGCACCTCGGCAGCGAGACGGCGTGGCTGTACGGCATCGCGCGCAACGTCGTGTCGTCGGAGCGCCGCCGGATCGCCCGGGAGACCGAACGCGACCGGCGCATCCGCGGGCGGCGGCTGCTGGAACCCGACGACATCGTGCGCATCGAGGACAAGCTCGACGCGGAGAGCCCCGGGCGGCGCGTCCTGGCCGCGCTGGCGAGGCTCCCGGAGGGCGAGCGGGCCGTCATGGAACTGGTCGCGGTCGACCAACTCACGGTCACCGAGGCCGCGGCCGCCCTGGGCATCCGCCAGGTCACGGCCCGGGTCCGGCTGCACCGGGCGCGCAAGGCGCTGCGCGAGGAGACGGACTGCCGGACCGCACAGACGGCGGAGGCATCGCTGGTGTACGTCGCGAGGGGGGAAGCATGAGCACGAGGACGACGTTCGAGGACCGGCTGCTGGGTGAGCTGAAGAAGGAGATCGAGCTGCGCGGGGCCGGGTCCCGAGCGGACACCGGCACGACGACGGCTCCGGTGCGCCGCCGGTTCGCCCCGGTCCGCATCGCCATGGTGGCGGCCTGCGCGGCGGCGCTGGCCGCCACGGTGGTGGTGCCCGGCTCGCCCGCCGACCCCAGCGCGTTCGCGGTGGCACGCCACAGCGACGGCAGTGTCGAACTCACCGTCAGCACACAGGGCTTCGGCATCGACGACCAGCTGGAACTCGCGGAACGCGTGCGCCCGTGGGGCATCCGGGTGGACGTGCTCGCTCCCGGGGACGTGTGCAGTTCGTGGGAGATCCCCCAGTCCATGGTCCTCACCGCCGAGGGCGACCCCATCCGTGCCTGGCCCGTCACCCTGCGCCGGGGCAGCACGCTGGTGATCGAGAACTCCTGGGGCGAGCCGGTTCCCAGGGACGAGATCGAGCACTACGAGGTCAAGCCCTGCACACGGTGAGCGGGCGGCTGGGCCGGCTCGACGCGCTGCGCGGACTCGCGGCACTCGTCGTGGTGTTCGACCACTCGTCGCACGCCTTCATGCCGGAATTGCGTGGGGAGCTGATGCCGCAGTTCAACACCAGTCGCTACGGCATCATGGTGTTCTTCCTGGTGAGCGGTTACATCATCCCGGCGTCGCTGGAACGCGGGGGCTGTGTCCGGGCGTTCTGGATCGGGCGGGCCTTCCGGATCTACCCGCTGTGGGCGGCTGTCGTAGCGGTGCTCCTCGTCATCGACTTTCTCGGTCTCGCCGAGGTACGGGGCTTCGACGGGCAGAGCGTGGTCGCCGTGGCCGTCGCACACGCCGTCATGCTCCAGGAGTTGCTGGGGACACCGAATCTGCTGCTCGTCCTGTGGACGCTGTCGTACGAGATGTGCTTCTACCTGCTGGTCGTCGCGCTCTTCACGGTGCGGCAGCATCAGCGGTCCGCGGCGGTCGCCGTCGTCTTCGCCGTGCTCGCGGCGGTGAGCGTCACGGCAGGAGCCGGGCTGCCGGTCTCCGCCCTGTCGGGTGCGGTCGGCTCCGGCCCGCTGATCGCGTGCGCGTCGATCGGCATGGGGGGCGCCCTCTGCTGTGCGAGCGCCGGGTCACCCGGACTGCGGGTGTTCGGCGGTGTGCTGGGCGGAGCCCTGGCGCTCGTCCTGGTGGTGTTCAACGGCACGGTCCCCCTGTGGGAGGGCCTGGTGATCCTCGCCGTGATGTTCCTCGGCACGGCCGTCCACCGTGCCGAACACGGCCTGATCACCTGGCGGTGTGCGGCGGGCACCGCCGTCCTGGTGGTCGGGGGTGCCGTGGGCAGTGCCTACCGGTACGGCGACGGCCACCACTTCACCCGGCAGGGCTGGATCGTGGCCTTCCTGCTGGCCGTGCTCACCTTCGCGGCCGCGTCGGCGTCGCGCCACCGCCGCATACCGGCGCCGCTGACCGGTCTCGGCACGATCAGCTACTCGGTCTATCTGGTGCATCCGGTGCTGCTGGCGGCGATCGACGGCACCGTGGGCCGACGGCGGCAGGACAGCCTCGTGCACGAAGTGGCGTTCCTCGCCGTGCTGTTGCCCCTGTGCGTGCTGACCCACCGGTACGTCGAAGCGCCCGCCCAGGCCTGGGGCCGGAGGCTGGCGCACCACCCGGGGGATCAGGTGTCGAAGTCCACCGTCAGCTCCTCGGACACCGGGAAGGACTGGCAGGTGAGGACGTAGCCGGCGTCGACCTCGGACGGTTCGAGGGCGAAGTTGCGGCGCATGTCCGCCTTGCCGTCGGTGACCAGGGCACGGCAGGTGCCGCAGACACCGCCCTTGCAGGCGAACGGCAGGTCGGGGCGGGTCTGCTGGGCGCCTTCGAGGAGGGTGCGGTCGCGGGGCAGGGGGGATGTGGTGGAGCGGCCGTCGAGGGTGACGGTGACCTGGCTGACCGGGCCGGTGGGGCCGGTCTCGGCGTGGTGGACCTCGCGGACGGGCTCGTCGTCGGCGTAGAAGAGCTCCTGGTGGACGCGGTCGGCGGGTACGCCCAGGCCGGTGAGGACCTGTTCGGCGGCGCGGACCATGCCGTGCGGGCCGCACAGCCACCAGTGGCCGGCGGACTCCACGTCGACCAGGGCGTCGACGAGGGCGGAGAGCCGCTCGGCGTCGAGGCGGCCGGAGAGCACTTCGGCCTCGCGGGGCTCGCGGGACAGGACGTGGGCGAGCTGGAACCGCGCGGGGTAGAGGTCCTTCAGGTCGGCGAGTTCGTCGGCGAACATCACCGTGCCGGTGCGGCGGTTGCCGTAGAGGAGGGTCACACGGGAACGGGGGTCGGCGGCCAGGACGGACTCGGCGATGGAGACCATGGGGGTGATGCCGGAGCCGGCGGCGATCAGGACGTGGTGGCCGTGGGTGGTGAGGTCGGGCGTGAAGGCACCGGTGGGCGCCATCACCTCGACGGCGTCGCCGGGACGCACGTCGTGCACCAGCCAGGAGGAGAACAGGCCGCCCGGCACCACCCGGACGCCGATGCGCGGTGCCGTGCCGGCGGGGGCGCAGATCGAGTAGGAGCGGCGCTCGTCCCGGCCGTCGATGTCGCGGCGCAGGGTGAGCGACTGTCCGGGCGCGAAGGTGAACTCCTCGGCCAGCTCGGCCGGGATGTCGAAGCTCACGGCTGCCGCGTCCTCGCACAGCGGCTGCACGGCGGCGACCCGCAGGGGGTGGAAGACCGGACGTCGGCGGGCACGCGGGCGTACCGCCGGGGCGGGGGCCGGCTCCATCAGGTCCTCCATCAGATCTCCTTGACGTACTCGAACGGCTCGCGGCAGGCGAGGCAGCGCCACAGGGACTTGCAGGACGTGGCGCCGAAGCGGGAGGTCTCCTCGGTGTCGGGGTGACCGCAGCGGGGGCAGGGCACCGAGCGGCGGGCCGGCGACAGCACGAGCGGGACCGGGCCGGTGGCGCGCGCGGGCGCGGCGCCGGGCGGGGCGATGCCGTGCTCGGCGAGCTTGCGGCGGCCGGCCGCGGTGATCCAGTCGCTGCTCCAGGGCGGGTCGAGGACCGTGCGGATCTCCACGCGCGCGTACCCGGCGTCCCGCAGCCGGGCTGCCACGCCTGCGCGCATCTCCGCCATCGCCGGGCAGCCCGAGTAGGTGGGTGTCAGGCTCGCGACCACCGTGCCGTCCGGGGCCAGGGTCACCTCGCGCAGCACTCCGAGGTCGGCCAGGGTGAGCATGGGCAGTTCGGGGTCGGGGACCTGCTCGGCGATGTGCCGGGCCCGCCGCGCGTCCAGGGCCGTCGTCACCATGTCGCCTCCGGGTGGGCACGGGCCACGCCCTGCAACTCGGCCAGCAGCGGGGCGAGATGCCCGGTGTGCTCCCCGCTGCGGCCCGAGCCGGGCAGCGGCCGGTAGACGGGCATGGGCAGCCCGGCCGCCTCGGTGACCTGGCGCAGCACGGCGACGACCTCGTCGCGTACGTCGAACGCCGTGAACAGCTCACCCAGGTACGGCGCCACCTGCTCCTGCGCCCTGCGGATCCGGCGGTGCGATTCCTCGGTGCCGTCGCCGAGGCGCACGGCCCACTCGGCCGCGTACTGGCGGTGGTACGCCAGTTCCTTGACGCCCTTCGCGGCGATCGCCGCGAGCACCGGGTCGCGGTGGGCCGTGAGCCGCTCGAAGTGCGCGAGGCGCCAGCTGGCGAACACCAGCAGCCGCACGATGGAGAACGCGAAGTCTCCGTTGGGCAGTTCGGTCAGGCGTACGTTGCGGAAGTCGCCGGCGTCGCGGAAGTAGGCGAAGGCGTCCTCGTCGCGGCCGGTGCCGTCGGCCTGGCCGGCGCGGGAGTAGAGCAGGCGGGCCTGACCGAGCAGGTCGAGCCCGATGTTGGCCAGCGCGACCTCCTCCTCCAGCTCGGGGGCGCGCGTGGTCCACTCGGCGAGCCGCTGGGCGCAGACCAGGGCGTCGTCGGCCAGGGTGACGCAGAGGGCGGCCAGTTCACCGGCGTCCACGTCGTCGGGCACGGTGGTGTCGACGCCGTGCAGGGGGTCCTCGAAGCCGGTGCCGTAGGCCCAGCGGGTGTCGTCCTCGTGTCCCTCGGCGAGGGTCATGTAGACGTGGTCGTCGCTCATGCCCTCTCCTTCAGATGTGCGGGACGTCGCCGGGGATGTCGTAGAAGGTCGGGTGCCGGTAGACCTTGTCGGCGCTGGGCTCGAAGAACGGGTCCTTCTCGTCGCGGGTGGAGGCGGCGATGTGCTCCGAGCGCACGACCCAGATCGAGACGCCCTCGTTGCGCCGGGTGTACAGGTCGCGGGCGTGGGTGAGGGCCATGCGGTCGTCGGCGGCGTGCAGTGATCCCACGTGGACGTGGTTCAGGCCGCGCTTGCCGCGTACGAACACCTCGTACAGCGGCCAGTCCTGCTTGCCGGCGGTCATGCCACCGCTCCCTTCCGCTCGCGGGCCGCCTGCTTGGCGGCGTGGGCGGTGGCCGCCTCGCGCACCCAGGTGCCCTCCTCGTGGGCCGTGCGGCGCCGTGCCATCCGCTGGTCGTTGCACGGGCCGTGGCCCTTGATGACCCGCATCAGCTCGTCCCAGTCGGGCGTGCCGAAGTCGTGGTGACCCCGCTCCTCGTTCCAGCGCAGCTCCGGGTCCGGGAGCGTCACGCCGAGCTTCTCGGCCTGCGGGACGGTCATGTCGACGAAGCGCTGCCGCAGTTCGTCGTTGCTGTGCCGCTTGATCTTCCAGGCCATGGACTGCGCGGAGTTGGGCGAGGCGTCGTCGGGCGGGCCGAACATCATCAGCGACGGCCACCACCAGCGGTCCACCGCGTCCTGCACCATCTCGCGCTGGGCGGCGGTGCCGCGCATCATCGTCATCAGCAGCTCGTAGCCCTGCCGCTGGTGGAACGACTCCTCCTTGCAGATCCGCACCATCGCGCGCGCGTACGGCCCGTAGGACGAGCGGCACAGCGGCACCTGGTTGCAGATCGCGGCGCCGTCCACGAACCAGCCGATCACCCCGACGTCCGCGAAGCTCGGCGTCGGGTAGTTGAAGATCGACGAGTACTTCTGGCGGCCCTCGATCAGCCGCCCGGTCAGATCGGCGCGGTCGGCGCCCAGGGTTTCCGCCGCCGAGTACAGGTAGAGCCCGTGCCCGGCCTCGTCCTGGACCTTGGCGAACAGAATGGCCTTGCGGCGCAGCGACGGGGCACGGGTGATCCACTCGCCCTCGGGCTGCATGCCGATGATCTCCGAGTGCGCGTGCTGCGCGATCTGGCGGATCAGTGTCTTCCGGTAGCCCTCCGGCATCCAGTCGCGCGGCTCGATCCGCTGGTCCCGCGCGATCGTCGCGTCGAAGTGCTGCTGGAGAACCGGCTCGGCGCCGTCCGTCCCCGCGGGGCTGGAGCGTGTCGTATCCATCCGTCCCACTTCCCAACCGACCATTCGTTCGGTCCATCGTAGGACAAGGCGGCGCGCCTTGGTAAGACCCCCTGGGCAAGTCCGGGACCCTTGACAGCGATCGAGGCGGCTGATTATTTGGCAACGCCGAGGATAACCGAATGTTCGGTCGGTTTCTGAGGTGGTGCGAGACGTGACCCCTGCCGCCGACGCGACGCCGACCGCTGAGGCGATGCTCGCCGGCAGCGCCTGCGCCGCCGGCCACGGCCCGGTGACCGTCGCGGCGGGCGCCGGCCTCACCTGCGTGGCCCCGGCGTACCAGGGCGACGAGCTCGTGGCGCGGGCCGGGGAACGCACCCGGTACGGGCGCAGCGGCCTCTACGACGTGAGTGTCCGGCGGGGCGGCGAGATGATCGCGGAGTTCCGGGGCCGCAGCCGGAGCACCAGGAGCACGAGGCCGGAGGAGTCCTGAATGACCAGCGAGACGACGGCACCCCGGGCGCCGGAACCGGCGGGGCAGCGGCGCGGCGAGCCCCTCCCCCACGACCTGCTCGACGACGGGGAGCGCCTGACGCGCGAGCAACTGCGGGAGCTCCAGCTCGACCGGCTGCGCCGGAGCCTGCGGCACGCCTACGAGAACGTGGCCGCGTACCGCGACAAGTTCGACGCGGCCGGCGTCTCCCCGGACGACTGCCGCTCACTCGGGGACCTGGCCCGCTTCCCCTTCACCACGAAGGCCGATCTCAGGGACACGTACCCGTTCGGCATGTTCGCCGTCCCCATGGACCAGGTGCGGCGCGTGCACGCCTCCAGCGGCACCACCGGCCGCCCCACGGTGGTCGGCTACACGGAGAACGACCTGTCGATGTGGGCGGACCTCGTCGCCCGCTCGATCCGCGCCGCCGGGGGCCGCCCGGGCCACAAGGTGCACATCTCCTACGGGTACGGCCTCTTCACCGGCGGTCTCGGCGCGCACTACGGCGCGGAGCGCGCCGGCTGTCTGGTGATCCCTGCCTCCGGGGGCATGACCGCGCGCCAGGTGCAGCTCATCCAGGACTTCCGGCCCGAGATCATCATGGTCACCCCGTCCTACATGCTCACCCTGCTCGACGAGTTCGAGCGCCAGGGCATCGACATGCGCGGAAGCGGCCTGCGGGTCGGCATCTTCGGTGCCGAGCCGTGGACGGAGGAGATGCGCCGCGAGATCGAGGAGCGGACGGACATCCACGCCGTCGACATATACGGCCTGTCCGAGGTGATCGGTCCCGGGGTCGCCCAGGAGTGCGTGGAGACCAAGGACGGGCTGCACGTGTGGGAGGACCACTTCTACCCCGAGGTCGTCGACCCGGTCACGGGTGAGGTGCTGCCCGAGGGCGAGGAGGGCGAGCTGGTCTTCACGTCCCTGACCAAGGAGGCCCTGCCGGTCGTCCGCTACCGCACCCGCGACCTGACGCGGCTGCTGCCCGGCACGGCCCGGCCCGCGTTCCGCCGCATCCAGAAGATCACCGGCCGTTGCGACGACATGATCATCCTGCGCGGGGTGAATGTCTTCCCCAACCAGATCGAGGAGATCGTGCTGCGCACGCCCGGCGTCGCCCCCCACTTCCAGATCCAGCTGACCCGGCGCGGCCGCCTGGACCACATGACCGTGCGCGTCGAGACCCGTCCCGGCTCCGGCCCCGAGCAACGCGAAGCCGCGGCCGGGACCATCGCCCGGGCCGTCAAGGACGGCATCGGCATCACCGCCGACGTCACGATCGTCGAACCGGAGACGCTGGAACGCTCCCTCGGCAAACTCCGCCGGGTCAAGGACCTGCGTGAGGCGTGACCCGGCCGGCCGCGGCAGCTCTCATGAGCAGCGCGTCGCCTCGGGCACCGGGGTGGCGGCGGCCGGGCCCAGGTCGCTCTCCCCGGGAGACTCCGCCGGTACTTCTTCCGCTTCCGCGAGGTGTGCGGCGGGCTTGCGGATGAGCAGCAGGGCCGCGTCGTCGTGCAGCCGGCCGCCCACATGCGCCAGCAGTTCGTCGTGGAGCGCGCCGAGGGTGTGTGCCGGCTCGTGGGAGACATGCCGCTTCAGGCCTTCGGCCAGGGGGTAGAAGGCGCGGCCCGCGTCGCGGGCTTCGGTGACCCCGTCGGTGTAGAGCAGCAGTTGATCGCCGTCGCCGAAGGGGAGCGCCTGGAGCCCGGGGGTGTGACCCGTGAGGGCACGCAGCCCGAGGGGCGGGGCCGGGTGCACGGGCTCCACCGCGGTGATGCTCCCGGAGGCGCGCACCAGCAGCGGCGGCGCGTGGCCGCAGTTCACCACCTCCAGATGCCCCGCGCGCGGGTATCCGGCGACCAGGGCGGTGACGAAGTCGTCATGGCCGAGGTTACGTGCGAGGCTCCGTTCGATCCTGTCGACCACGGCGAGGAGATCGGCTTCGTCGTGGGCGGCCTCGCGGAAGACACCGAGCACCAGCGCGGCGGTCCCGACGGCGGGCAGCCCCTTGCCGCGCACGTCCCCGACGATCAGCCGCACTCCGTGCGGGGTGGGGATCAGCGCGTACAGGTCACCGCCGATACGGGCCTCTGCCGCCGCGGCGCTGTAGCGGACGGCCGCCTGGAACGGCCCGACGGTCGACGGCACAGGCCTGAGCAGCGCGTGCTGCGCGGTCTCCGCCACCGAGCGGACGGCGGCGAGCACCCGTTCCCGGCGCCCGCGCAGAGCACTGGCCAGACCGCTCGCGAGGGTGACGGCGGCCAGAGCCGACAGCGTCACGGCCAGTTCCCCGCCCGGCACTCCGTCCCGCATTCCGAGCGTCACACCGAGCACCGCGGCGAGGAGTCCGACGCAGAGGACCCCGCGTGGCCCGTTGGTCGTGGCCGCCAGAGCGGGCCCGGCCGCGAGCAGGGGCAGCCAGACCATCCCCGTCCCTCCGGCGAGGTCGGCGGAGACGACGCCGGCGACGACCAGGACGGGCAGGGCGGGTGCCCCGGCGGCCATCTGCGCGCCCGCGCGTCTGCGGACCGAAGCCCGGGCACCGGCCCCTCGGCTTCTGGACGGCCGTACCGGCTGGTGGTCGGCACCGGGGTCACGCGCATGGCTCATGTCTTTATCCGGGTCCCTCGCCTGTCCGCGGGGCGCGAGTCTGGGAGCGCACCCCTGAAATGTCTGCTTTATTCAGGGAACGGGGTGACCCGGGACACCGGCAAGAAGCGGATTTTCAGATAGTGAGCGAGAGGCTCCTCGTCACTCGGCTCGCGGTCGGGAGCAGCCGCTCACGGATCTCCGGCAGCCGCGAGAGCCGGTTCGAGGGCAGCGAGACACCGAGCGAGCCGAGCGTGTCCCCGCTGTAGACCGGGACGGCGACGCAGACCGTGCCGAGGGCGTACTCCTCCAGGTCCGTGATGGCCGGGGCCAGCGGCGGTGTCTCCAGCCGCCGGAGCAGTTCCGGGAGGCTGGTGATCGTCCGCGGGGTGAGGTCGGCGAGGTGGTGGCGGGCGAGGTAGTCCCGGCGGGTCTCCTCGTCCAGTTCCCGCAGGACGGACTTGCCCAGTGCGGTGGCGTGCCCCGCGTCCTCGAAGCCCACCCAGAGATCGACACGGGGGGTCCCGGGGCCGTCGACGATCTCGGCGACCCGGATCTCGCCCTCCTCGTAGAAGGTGAGGTAGGCCGGGGTCGCGAGTTCGTCCCGCAGCGCGGCCAGAGTGGGCCGCACGCGGCTGAGCAGCGCCTGCGCACGCCCTGTGGACTGCAGGGTCTGGAGTTTGTCGCCGAGGACGAAGCCGCCGTCGTCCAGCTTCCGCACGTACCCGTCGTGCACCAGGGTCCGCAGCAGGTGATAGGCCGTGGCCAGGGGCAGCCCGGTCTCACGCGCCAGTTGCTTGGCCGGCGCGCCGTTCTCGTGCGCACTCACCGCCTCCAGCAGCCGCATGGCCCGCTGCACGGAGTTGATGAGCGTAGGGCCGTCCTGCGCACCCATACGAACAGCGTGCGCCTGGGGCAGGGCATGGGCAAGGGGACGGTGGCGGATGACGCGGTGCGTCCCGCTGGCCTCCGCCTGGCGAAGAGTAGGCCGGAAGCGGCCGAGCCCCGCGAAACGCCGCCGTGGTCCTTCTCGGCCCTCCCCCGAACGGCGACCATGCCATGTCATGGACATCTTGCTCGTCGCCAGCGCGTTCAACAGCCTGTCCCAGCGTGTGTTCGCCGAACTGTCGGACGAAGGGCACCACGTGGACGTCGTGCTCGCCTCGCACGGCCCCGAAGCGGTCCGGGAGGCCGTACGCGAGGTGAGCCCGGAGCTGATCGTCGCCCCGATGCTGAAGTCGGCCCTGCCGGAGGACGTGTGGCGGGAGCACACCTGCCTGATCGTTCACCCGGGGCCACCCGGTGACCGGGGCCCGTCGTCGCTGGACTGGGCGATCGCCGAGGAGGCGTCCGAGTGGGGCGTGACGGTGCTCCAGGCCGAGGCCGCCATGGACGCGGGGGACGTGTGGGCGGACGGCTCCTTCCCGGTACCGCCGGCGGGCAAGAGCGACGTGTACCGCAACGAGGTGGCCGACGCCGCCACGGCCGCCGTGCTGCAGGCCGTGCGGCGCTACGCCGACGGGTCGTACAAACCGCGCCCGCAGAGCGAACCCGGGATCCACGTGGTGTGGCGGGACTTCTTCCGACAGGAGCAGCGGCGGATCGACTGGGAGAACGACAGCACGGTGAGCGTGCTGTGCAAGCTCCGCGGGGCCGACTCGCAACCGGGCGTGAGGGACGAGATCTGCGGCCGGGAGGTGTTCCTGCACGGCGGGCACCCGGAGGACCGGCTGCGCGGGGAGCCCGGGGAACTGCTCGCGACCCGGGCCGGCTCGGTCTGCCGGGCCACCCGGGACGGCGCGGTGTGGATCCCGGAGCTGCGGCCCCGCAAGAGCTCCGGTGACCCGGCACCGTTCCGCCGCCCGGCGGCCTCGGTGCTCTCCGGCTTCCCGGCGCCGCCCGGCAGCAGCCCGGGCATGCCGGGTTCGAACGACCGCCCGTACTGGCTGCCCGAGATCGCCGCCCCGCTCGAACTGCCCCCGGACCGCACCACCTGGACCGACATCCGCTACCGGCAGCACGGTCACATCGGCTTCCTGACCTTCTCGTTCCCCGGCGGGGCCATGAGCACCACCCACTGCCGCAGGCTGCTCGCCGCCTGGCGCTACGCCCTCACCCGCCCCACCTCCGTGCTGGTGCTCGGCGGCGCCCGCGACTTCTTCTCCAACGGCATCCACCTCAACGTCATCGAGGCGTCGAGCGACCCGGCGGGCGAATCCTGGTCCAACCTGAACGCCATGAACGACGTGGTCGAGGCGGTGCTGCGCACCACCGACCGGCTGGTCGTGGCGGCCCTCGGAGGCAACGCGGCGGCCGGCGGTGTCATGCTCGCCCTGGCCGCCGACGAGGTCTGGTGCCGCACGGGCAGCGTCCTCAACCCGCACTACCGGAACATGGGCCTGTACGGGTCGGAGTACTGGACGTACTCGCTGCCCCGCCGGGTGGGTGCCGAGACAGCCGAGCGGCTGACGACCGAAGCGCTGCCGGTGAGCTCCGCGACGGCCGCCCGGATCGGGCTGGTGGACCGTCTGGTGCCGGTCGCAGCCCAGGAGTTCGCCACCGAGGTCGAGCGCCTGGCCGCCGACCTGGCCGCCGATCCGGATCTGCCACGCCGGATCACCGCCAAGGCCACGGCCCGCCACGCGGACGAGCTCCAGCGGCCCCTCGCCGAATACCGGCGGGCCGAACTCGCCCGTATGCGCGCCGTCTTCTTCGACCCCGGGGCGCCCTACCACGCGCTGCGGTCCGCCTTCGTCCGCAAGCTCCCGAACGGCTCCGCCCGGCCGCTGGCCACCGGAGACACGCGATGAGCGCGCGGCTGCTCGTGGCGGGGGTCGGCAACATCTTCCTCGCGGACGACGCCTTCGGACCCGAGGTGATCCGCGCCCTGGACCAGCACCCGCTGCCGCCCGAGGTGCGGGTACGGGACTTCGGCATCCGCGGCATGGACCTGGCGTACGAACTGCTCGACGGCTACGACACGGCCGTCCTGGTCGACGCGGCCGTGCGGGGGCACGAGCCGGGCACGCTGTCGCTGATCGAGCCGGACCTGCCCGACGGCTCCACGGCGGGTGCCCCGCCCGAGGCGCACGGCATGGACCCGGCGAAGGTCCTCGCCCTGGCCGCCCACCTGGGCGACGAGCCGCTGCCCCGCGTCCTGGTCCTGGCCTGTGAGCCCGAGCTGCGGGCACCCGCCGACGAGGACATCGCCCCGGGCATCAGCGCGACGGTGCGCGAGGCGGTCGGACGGGCCGTCGCGGCACTGCACACCCTGGCGCCGGTGCTGCTCGCCGACCCGGCGGCCACGCCCCCGTTGAGCCGCACGGACGAATCAGCCGCCCTGTCGTCGGCCGGGCTGCCGGGCACGGCGAGCGGCGGCGCGGAGGATCGGTAGCGGAACGATTTCCCTACCGACCCGCGAGGAGCGGCGCCC
Source organism: Streptomyces sp. NPDC057424 (assembly GCF_042803315.1). Taxonomy (NCBI): domain Bacteria; kingdom Bacillati; phylum Actinomycetota; class Actinomycetes; order Kitasatosporales; family Streptomycetaceae; genus Streptomyces; species Streptomyces sp. NPDC057424. The sequence continues at coordinate 105,968 of NZ_JBHVCP010000003.1, read as the reverse complement.
ATGTGCGATTCCGTGGACGAGGTCACCCAGGCCGTCCTGGCGAAGAACGACGGTCTGGCCGCGGACCTGCGTGAGGAGCTGGCCCGGCGCGGAGTGAGCGTGGTCAACCTGCTGTCCAGCCCGGGCAGCGGCAAGACGGAACTGCTCGGACGCGTGCTGGCCAGGGCGGTGGAGCGGAGCCTGCCGGTGGCCGCGCTCACCGCCGACCTGGCGACCGAGAACGACGCCGACCGGCTGGCCCGGTCGGGAGCCCCGGTGAAGCAGCTGCTGACGGACGGGCTGTGCCACCTGGAGGCACGGCAGTTGCGCGGCCACGTGGAGAGCTGGCTGCCCGGGGGCACGTCGCTGCTCTTCGTGGAGAACGTCGGCAACCTCGTCTGCCCCGCGTCCTACGACCTCGGCGAGAGTCTGCGGATCGTGCTCATGGCGGTGACGGAGGGCGAGGACAAGCCGCTGAAGTACCCCACGGCCTTCGGGTCCGCCCATCTGGTGGTACTGACCAAGACCGATCTGGCCGGCCCGGCCGGGTTCGACGAGTCGGCGTTCGAGGCGAACGTCCAGCGGGTCAACCCGGGGGTGGAGGTGGTGCGGTCCTGCGCCCGCACCGGCGTCGGCGTCGACGTCCTCCTGGAACGGGTGCTCGCCGTCCGGGACGGAGCCCCTGTCCACCGGCCGCCCCTGGCGCCCCGCCCGCACACCCACACGCACACGCACGAAGGCGCCGAAGCCGGCCTCGTCCCGTGACAGCGCCCGCCACCCGGGCGGTGCGCCGGCGCGTCACCGTGCGCGGCACCGTGCAGGGCGTGGGCTTCCGCCCCTACGTGCACCGCCTCGCCACCGGCCTCGCGCTCACGGGCTTCGTGAGCAACACGGCGAGCGGTGTCCTCATCGAGGTGGAGGGCCCGCCGGACGAGGTCGCCGGCTTCTGCGACCGGCTGGCCAAGGACCCTCCGCCGCTGGCCACCGTCACCGGCGTCGGGTTCGAGGACCTGCCCGCCACCGGAGCGGACGGCGCCTTCGGCATCCGCACCACCGACCGCTCCCCCGGCAGCACCCTGCTCCCGCCCGACACGGCGACCTGCCCGGACTGCCTGCGGGAGCTGGGTGATCCGGCCGACCGCCGGTACCGGCACCCGTTCGTCACCTGCACGCACTGCGGCCCCCGGTTCACCATCGCCACCGGCATGCCGTACGACCGGGCGGTCACGACCATGACCGGCTTCCCGATGTGCACCGCGTGCGCCCGGGAGTACGGCGATCCCCTCGACCGCCGCTTCCACGCCCAGCCCGTGGCCTGCCCGGACTGCGGTCCCCGGCTGCGCCTGGCGCCGGCGTCCGGGAGCGGGATCCGGCCGGCCCGCGACGCCGAGGCACTGGCATCGGCGCGGGCGCTGCTGGCCGCCGGGCGGATCGTCGCCGTCAAAGGGCTCGGCGGCTACCACCTGGCCTGCGACGCCACCGACGCCCGGGCCGTGGAGACCCTGCGCACCCGCAAGGCACGCGGCGGCAAGCCGTTCGCGGTGATGTGCGCGGACGCCGACGACGTACGGCGGATCGCCGACCTCTCCCCGTCCGCACGGGCTGCCCTCACCGGCTCCCGGCGCCCCATCGTCCTGTTGCGCCGGCGCCCGGGGGCGGACGGCCTCGCGCCCGGTGTGTGCCCCGGCAGCCCGCACCTCGGCGTGATGCTGCCCTACACGCCCGTGCACGCCCTGCTGTTCGGCCTGCCCGGTGACCCGCCCGGCCCGCGTGTGCTGGTCATGACGAGCGGCAACCGCTCCGGAGAGCCGATCGTCACGGACGACGACGAGGCGCTGACCCGGCTCGCCGGGCTGGCCGACGCCTGGCTCGCCCACGACCGGCCCATCGCCTCGCCCTGCGACGACTCCCTGCTGCGGGTGCGGACCGACGGCACCGAGCAGGTGCTGCGCCGGTCCCGGGGGTATGTGCCCCGCCCGCTGCGGCTGCCGGTCCCGGTGCGGCCCGCTCTCGCCGTGGGCGGCGACCTGAAGAACGCCCTGTGCCTCGGCGAGGGCGACCAGGCCTGGTTCGGCCCGCACATCGGCGACATGGGCGACCTCGCCACCCTGGAGGCTGCCGGGCGGGCGGACACACACCTGCGGGGCCTGACCGGCGTGCGCCCTGAACTGGTCGCCGCCGACCGGCACCCCGGGTACCACTCGGCACGGTGGGCCGCCCGGCTGGCCGGGCACGCCCCCGTGCTGGTTCAGCACCACCACGCGCACATCGCCTCCGCCATGGCCGAGCACGGCCTCGACGGCACCACCCCCGTGATCGGCGTCGCCTTCGACGGCACGGGCTACGGCGACGACGGCACCGTCTGGGGCGGCGAGGTCCTGCTCGCCGACTACACCGGCTTCCGGCGCTACGCCCGCCTCTCCCCCGCCCCGCTGCCCGGCGGCGACGCGGGCGTGGCCAACCCGTGCCGTCTGGCCCTGGCACGGCTGTGGGCGGCGGGACTGCCGTGGGCCGCGGACCTGCCGTGCGTGACCACCTGCGCGCCCGACGAACTGGTCTTGCTCGAGAGGCAGTTGTCCGGCGGTCTGGCCTGTGCGGCGACCTCCAGCATGGGCCGTCTCTTCGACGCCGTGTCGTCGCTGGTGGGCGTGTGCCATCGCGCCGGGTACGAGGCGCAGGCCGCGCTGGAGCTGGAGGCGGCGGCCGCCACGGCCTGGGGCGCCGACACGTCGGCCTACGCCTTCGCCGGCGGGCTCGACCCGGCGCCCGTGCTGAGCGCACTGGTCGACGATCTGCGGCGCGGCACCCCGGCCGCCGTGCTCGCGGCCCGTTTCCACCGTGCGGTGGCGCGGGCCGTGGCGGAGATCTGCCGGCGGGCGCGTCAGGACACCGGCCTGGCCACCGTCGCCCTCAGCGGCGGTGTGTTCGCCAATGCGCTGCTGGAGGAGGAGTGCGCGCGGTTACTGGCCGAAGACGGCTTCGCGGTGCTCCGTCACGGCGAAGTCCCGCCGAACGACGGCGGGCTGGCCCTCGGCCAGCTGGTGGTCGCGGCGCACCAACGACAGGAGGAGTGACCCATGTGTTTGGCAGTGCCCGGCAAGGTCGTGGCCATCGACGACAGTGCCGATCCGCTCACCGGGCTGATCGACTTCGGCGGCGTGCAGAAACAGGCGTGTCTGGAGTACGTGTCCGACGTCAAGGTAGGTGAGTACGTCATCGTGCACGTCGGCTTCGCGCTCCAGCGCCTGGACGAGGAGTCGGCCCTGGCCTCCCTGAAGCTGTTCGAGGAACTGGGGCTGCTGGAGGAGGAGTTCGGGGACGCCTGGGAACAGGCGGCCAAGGAGGCGGGTGGCGCCGCGGTGGCGGGGCCCCAGGACGGCGGGAGTGAGGCCCGGTGAAGTACATCGACGAGTTCAACGACCCCCAGCTGGCGCGACGCCTGCTGGACGAGATCCGCGCCACCGCCACCCGGCCCTGGGCCCTGATGGAGGTGTGCGGCGGGCAGACCCACTCGATCATCCGGCACGGCATCGACCAGCTGCTGCCCGAGCAGGTCGAGCTGATCCACGGGCCCGGCTGCCCCGTGTGCGTCACGCCGCTGGAGGTCATCGACAAGGCGCTGGAGATCGCCTCGCGGCCCGAGGTGATCTTCTGCTCCTTCGGCGACATGCTCCGGGTGCCGGGCACCGACCGCGACCTGTTCCGGGTCAAGGGCGAGGGCGGCGACGTACGGGTGGTGTACTCGCCGCTCGACGCCCTGGAGCTGGCCCGCCGCAACCCGGACCGGGAGGTGGTGTTCTTCGCGATCGGCTTCGAGACCACCGCCCCGGCCAACGCGATGGCCGTGCACCAGGCGCGCCGGCTGGGACTGTCCAACTTCAGCCTGCTGGTGTCGCATGTGCGGGTGCCCCCGGCCGTCGAGGCGATCATGACGGCGCCCGAGTGCCGGGTGCAGGGCTTCCTCGCCGCCGGGCACGTGTGCAGCGTGATGGGGATGGCCGAGTACCCGGAGCTGGCCGAGCGGTTCCGCGTGCCGATGGTGGTGACCGGCTTCGAGCCGCTGGACATCCTGGAGGGCATCCGCCTGGCGGTCCGCCAGCTGGAGCGCGGCGAGCACCGGGTGGAGAACGCCTACCCGCGTGCCGTGCGCGAGGAGGGCAACCCGGCCGCGGTACGCATGATCGAGGAGGTCTTCGAGGTCACCGACCGATCCTGGCGCGGCATCGGGCGGATCCCTTCCAGCGGCTGGCGGCTGACCGACGCCTTCCGCGCGTACGACGCCGAGCACCGCTTCGACGTCGGCGGGATCCGTACCGAGGAGCCCGCCGAGTGCCGTGCCGGCGAGGTGCTCCAGGGCCTGATCAGGCCGACCGAGTGCGCCGCGTTCGGCACCACCTGCACCCCGCGCACCCCGCTCGGCGCCACCATGGTCTCCAGCGAGGGCGCCTGCGCGGCCTACTACCTCTACCGCCGGATGAACACCGCGGCGCCGCAGGCCGGCACGGCCGCACCGCAGGAGGTGGCTCCCGTTGCCTGAACAACTCGCCGACGTGGTCGACCCGGCCAACTGGACCTGCCCCGCCCCGCTGCGCGACCAGGGGGTGGTGGTCATGGGGCACGGCGGCGGGGGTGCGCTGTCGGCGGAGCTGATGGAGCAGATCTTCACCCCTGCCTACGGCAACGCCACCCTGGCCGGTCTCGCCGACTCCGCCGTCCTCGAACTGGGCGGCGCGCGACTGGCCTTCTCCACCGACTCCTACGTGGTCCGGCCGCTGTTCTTCCCCGGTGGGTGCCTCGGCGACCTCGCGGTCAACGGCACCGTCAACGACCTCGCGATGAGCGGTGCGAAACCCGCCTACCTCTCCGCCGCCTTCGTCCTGGAGGAGGGCGTGGAGCTGACGGTCGTCGAGCGGATCGCGCGCTCGATGGGGGCGGCCGCCGAGACCGCCGGGGTCACGATCGCCACGGGCGACACCAAGGTGGTGGAGTCCGGGCACGGCGACGGGGTGTACGTCACCACCTCCGGGGTGGGGCTCGTGCCCGACGGGGTGGACATCCGGCCCCAGCGTGCACGGCCCGGCGACGCGGTCCTCGTCAGCGGCCCGATCGGGCTGCACGGGGTGGCGATCATGAGCGTCCGGGAAGGGCTGGAGTTCGGGGTGGAGATCGCCAGCGACACCGCGCCGCTGGCGGATCTGGTGGCGGCCGTGCTGGCCGTCACCCCGGACATCCATGTGCTGCGCGACCCCACCAGGGGCGGCCTGGCCGCGTCCCTCAACGAGATCGCCCGTGCCTCCGGGACCGGTGTCCGGTTGCAGGAACGGGCCATTCCGGTGCCGGACGCGGTGGCGAACGCCTGCGGGTTCCTCGGACTCGACCCGCTCTACGTCGCCAACGAGGGGCGGCTGGTCGCCTTCGTGCCCCCGTCGCGGGCGGAGGAGGTCCTGGCGGCGATGCGGGCCCATCCGCAGGGTGCCGGGGCCACGCTGATCGGCGAGTGCGTCGCCGAGCATCCCGGGATGGTGGTGGTCGCCACCGGGCTCGGCGGGACGCGGGTGGTGGATCTGCCGCTCGGGGAGCAGCTGCCGCGCATCTGCTGACCCGAGGAGGGCGAAGGGCCCCGCCGGCGTATCGGCGGGGCCCTTCCCTGTCCAAGCCGGAACCGGCCTGTCTACGCCGGCACCGGCTCGATCCCGGCGATCTCCAGCTCACGGCCGCTGCGCAGGTCGCTGGAGGGCTGGTCGCAGCGCGGGCACCAGAAGAACGGGGGCATGCCCACCGGGAACTCCTCGGCGCACGGGTCGCACCAGGCCTGCGCGGGGATCTGCTCGACGACGAGGTGGGCCCCCGCGAGGGCGGTGCCGTCACGGGCCACCTCGAAGGCGAAGCCGAGGGCGTCGGGGACGACGCCCGCCAGCTCGCCCACCCGGACGGTCACCTTCGAGACGGCGTCCGTCCCGTCCGCCCGGGCCAGCTCGTCGGCCCGCTCGATGATCGCGGTCGCGATCGACAGTTCGTGCACGGCCGGCTCACGGGTAGCGGTGGCCGGCGCGGAATCCGCCGGACATCCGCCAGATCCGCACCTCGCGCCTCAGGCTGGGCCACTCCCAGCACAGCAGGGCCAGTACCACACCGCCCACCAGGACGGCCTCGGCCTTCAGCACCCGCTGTCCGCTCATCCCGCCTCGCCTGCGCGCGACGGGTCTGCATGCTCGTTTCATTGCGGCGACTCCCTGCTCGTTCCCATCACGGTGTTCATCCCGGCGAGATGTTCGGCATGGTCTCCGCGAGGGCGTCATGCCGCTTCCAGTGGATCCCCGTGGAGCGGCGCGCGTCGGCGGTGCCGTCCTCGTGGTGGCCCTTCTGCTGCTCGCGCGGTCCCTTGTTGCCCTGGTGCATGCCGGCGACGTGCCGGGGCGTGTCGGGCTTCGCCTGGGGCCGGCCCACTCTGATGTTGCCCATGAGATGCTCTCCTTCCTCGCCTCCGACCTGCGGAGTACGTGGCTATGGCCGCTCGGTGAGGTCCTCGAAGAACTGCTCGAGAGCGGGCCAGATCCGGCCGCCGCCGGACAGGCCGCGCCACTCCCGGCGTACGACGGCGATCATCCGGTAGCAGTCGTCGACCGGCACGATCCAGTGCTCGTCGAGGCCGTGGACGGTGTTCACCAGCAGGGCCTCCACCTCGGGTTCCACGGTTGCGAGCTGCGGACACGTCCCGGCCAGCTCCTGCCAGGCCGCCGCGTCCACCTCCCACCGCATGGCTCCCGCGGGGCTCGGGCCCTCGGCGGTGACGGTGCCGTCCGCCCGGGGCACGAAGAAGACCAGGCCGACGGGTACGCCCAGTACGGCCGTGTCGACCTTGGGCAGGCGGAGCCGGCGCCGGGGCACGAGCCGGTACTGGCCGTCCCCCGCCGCCGCGTCGGCGAACAGCACCGAGCAGGGGCCGCAGACGCAGCGCACCTCCTCCTGGCCGGTGTCGTACAGGTGGGCGTGCTCGTCGGCGACCGGTGCGGCGCACAGGTCGCACACCTCCCTCTCGGCCGCCGCCGTGCGGTCGGCCGAGGAGCGGATGAGGCGGGCCAGTGCTCCGTCGTTGGTCACGGTGTACCCCGGTGCGTCAGCGTGGTCAGCGGTACGAAGGCGGGGGCCGTCTCGGTCAGGGGCTCCACCGCCGTCAGCTCGGGCGCCACGGCGAGCACCGCCGAGCGGACCGCGTCGGTGACCTCGGAACCTCCGCCGCCGCAGCCGGACCCGCACCCGCCGCCGGTCTTCAGGCGCACCCGGGCGACCTGCCCTTCCACTCCGGCCCACTCCACGTCGCCGCCGCGTTCCTGCACGGCGGGCCGCAGCCGTTCGACCGCGCGGGCCGCCCGGCGTTCGGCGGGCTCGGGGTGGATGTCGTGCAGCACCATGAGGTGTGCGAGCAGTTCGTCCTCGGCGAGGCGCTCGGCGACCTGCTCGTCCGCGTGGTCCAGGACGCGGGCCAGTGCCTCGCCGTAGACCTCGGTCAGCAGGGCCACCGCCTCGGTCGCGGAGCGTGTCGTGGGGCCGGGCGCGGACTCGAGGCCTTCCAGCAGCTCGTCGAGCCGGCCGAGCCGGGCCTCGACGTCCGGGTCCGCCAGCCGTGCGGTGGCGGCCTCAGCCATGGTTCGCCCCGTACGTCGGTGAGTGCAGGGTCGTCAGCGTCTTGCCCTTGCCGACGTACATGTGCACACCGCACGGCAGACACGGGTCGAAACTGCGGACGGTGCGCATGATGTCGACGCCCTTGAAGTCGTCCGGCCCGTTCTCCTCGAAGATGGGCTGGCCCTGGACGGCGTCCTCGTACGGGCCGGGGGTGCCGTACATGTCGCGGGGGCTGGCGTTCCACGGGGTGGGCGGGTACGGGTGGTAGTTGGCGATCTTCTTGTCCTTGATCACCAGGTGGTGGGAGAGGACGCCGCGCACCGCCTCGTGGAAGCCGCAGCCGATCGCCTCGTCGGGCACCTCGTAGTTCTCGAACACCTTGGTCTCGCCCGCGCGCACCATGCCCATGGCCTCTTCGATGAACTGCAGGGCCATGGCGGCCGCGTAGGCGACGAAGTACGGCCGGGCGCGGTCGCGTTCGATGGTGTTGCTCCACTGCGGGATGCGCCATTCCAGGGTGGTCTCCGGCAGCGACTCGCCCTTGGGCAGGGAGATGCGCACGCTGTGGCCGGTGGACTTGATGTACGGGGTGTTCACCAGGCCGCTCAGCGCGGTCGACCACAGGCGGGCCAGGGGGCCGCCGCCGGTGTCGAGGGCGAGGTGGTCGCCGGTGCGCTGGTCGAACCAGCGGGGGCTCATCACCCAGCTGTACTTGTCGTCGAAGTCGCGCTTCTGCGGCACCGGGACGGTGGTCTGGTTCCACGGGTGGCGCATGTCGACGGGGTTGCCGAGCGGGTCGTGGGTGACGAAGGGCTGCTCGTTCACCCAGTCCTCGTAGTAGGAGCTGCCGAGCATGATGCGCAGGCCGAGGTTGATGTCGACGAGGTTGTTGGTGACCAGTTCGCCGTCGACGATGATGCCCGGAGTGACGTACATCGCCTTGCCCCAGGTGTTCATCGTCTCGTAGCGGTAGTCGACGACCTTGGGGTCCTGGAACGCGCCCCAGCAGCCCAGCAGGGTGCGGCGGCGGCCGACCTCCTCGTAGCCGGGCAGCGCCTCGTAGAAGAAGTCGAAGACGTCGTCGTTCATGGCGACGGCCTTCTTCACGAAGTCGATGACCCGCATGAGGCGGCTGAGGTAGTCGGTGAAGACGGTCGGCTGCGGCATCGTGCCGACGCCGCCCGGGTAGAGCGTGGAGGGGTGGACGTGCCGCCCCTCCATCAGGCAGAACATCTCGCGGGTGACGCGGCTGACCTTCAGGGCCTCCTTGTAGACCTCGCCCTCGAAGGGGTTGAAGGCCTTCATGATGTCGGCGATGGTCCGGTAGCCGTGGATCTCGCCGCGGGGCGCCTCGGTGCGCTCGGCGCGGGCCAGGACACCGGGGTTGGTGGCCTTGACCATCGCCTCGCAGAAGTCCACGAAGACCAGGTTGTCCTGGAAGATCGTGTGGTCGAACATGTACTCGGCGGCCTCGCCGAGGTTGACGATGTGCTCGGCCAGCGGGGGCGGCTTGACGCCGTAGGCCATCTGCTGGGCGTAGTCGGAGCAGGTGGTGTGGTTGTCGCCGCAGATGCCGCAGATCCGGGACGTGATGAAGCCCGCGTCGCGCGGGTCCTTGCCCTTCATGAACACCGAGTAGCCGCGGAAGAGCGACGAGGTGCTGTGGCATTCGACGACTTCCCGGTTGGCGAAGTCGATCTTCGTGTAGATGCCCAGGTTCCCGATGATCCGCGTGATCGGATCCCAGGACATGTCCACGAGCTGTGGCGGCTTGCGGTCCGTGGGCCGGGCCTCGGTGGTGGTCATCTGCGGTACTGCCCCTCGTTGTCGGTGGTGTGGGGGTGGGAGGTGTGCCCGGTGGGCTTCATCAGGGGCGCCAGTGCGGGTCGTAACCGCTGGTCAGCTTGCGCTTGTTGTGGCGCCACCTGGGCTCGTGGTTGACCAGCTCGTTGGTCACGCCGCGCAGCCGTCGGATGACGGCCCCGTACGGCTTGACGACGAGGGACGACAGGGTGCTGCCCGGGGGCTCGTCCATGAACGGCATGAACGCGTCGGGGAAGCCGGGCATCGTGCAGCCGATACAGATGCCGCCGACGTTGGGGCAGCCGCCGATGCCGGCCATCCAGCCGCGCTTGGGCACGTTGCAGTTGACGACCGGGCCCCAGCAGCCCGTCTTGACCAGGCACTTGGGTGAGTTGTAGTCCGTGGCGAAGCTGGCCTGCTCGTAGTACGAACCGCGGTCGCAGCCCTCGTGGACCGTCTTCCCGAACAGCCACTGCGGGCGCAGCATGTGGTCCAGCGGCGGCGGGGGTGCGGAGCCGGCCGCGTGGTAGAGGACCCAGACCAGGGTCTCCATGAAGTTCTCGGGCTGGATCGGGCAGCCGGGCACGTTGACGATGGGCAGTCCGGCCTGGGAGGTGTAGTCCCAGCCCAGGTAGTCGGCGAGGCCCATGCAGCCCGTCGGGTTGCCGGACATGGCGTGGATGCCGCCGAAGGTGGCGCAGGTGCCGGCGGCCACCACCGCCCAGGCCTTGGGGGCCAGTTGGTCGATCCACCAGTTGAGGGTCTGCGGCTCCCCGGTCTCCGGGTCGTTGCCGAAGGACGTCCAGTAGCCGTCGCCCTCGATGATGTTCTGGTTGGGGATCGAGCCCTCGATGACGAGGATGAACGGGCCCAGTTCGCCGCGTACGGCCGCCCGGTAGGGAGCGAGGAAGTCCTCGCCGCCCAGGCTGGGCGAGAGCACCTTGTTGACCAGGTTCACCTTGGGCAGGCCCGGGATCAGCCCGAGTACCAGGTCCTCGATGGAGGGCTGGTCGGCGGCGGTGAGCGAGACGGTGTCGCCGTCGCAGCTCATGCCCTCGGAGATCCAGAGGATGTGGATCTCGTCTATGCCCTTGCGGTCCTCGGACCGTTCGGGCTCCTTGCTGACTTCGGTGGTGCTGCTGTGCGTTGTCATGTCACTCGGCCTCCGCTGCGGGGGTCTCGGAGTCGGTCGTGTGCCGCGCCGGAGCTGCGGCGGGAGCCGGTGCCGACGGCTCGTCCGGGGATCCGGCGGGCTCGAGGGGTTCGAGCTCGTCGGGCCGGAAGTAGTGGAAGCGGCCGTACCAGTTGTTCAGTTCGGCGGCCGGGTCGTCGTCGAGGGTGACGGCGAGGTGCACGCTGCCGTCGACGTCGTGGAAGACGGCGGCGACCTCGGCGGTCCGCCCGGCCAGGAACATGTCCTGGGCGTCGGCGCCGCGCCCCCGGGGCCGGAGCCGTACGGGGCTGCCGGAGCCGAGCCGGACGCCGTCGACGAGCACGGTGTCGGTAGTCGGGGAGAGACCGTCGTCGGCGCCCTCCTGCCACCAGGCGGGACGGTCTGCGGACGGTGTGCCGGCGACCGGTGTCAGGGAGCGGACAGCGCCGTGCAGCCGTTCGAAGACCTCCCGCGGCATGGTGTCGACCCGGTCGAGGATCGCCGCGGCCCGCGGGTCGGTGGCCCGCGCCTCGCGCTTCTCCTCGTCGGTCAGCAGCATCGTGCGCAGCGTGAGGATCTCGTCGATCTCGGCGGCGTCGTGCAGGTCGCCCGGGCTCTCGGGGGCGACCTGGGGGTGGTCGGGCAGGATGATCGGCGCGGACAGCAGGACGCGGCGGTCGTCCCCGGCCTGGCCGCCGAGCACGGGGAAGGTGAACTCGTTGCGGCACGCGCGCACGGGTGCTTCCAGGTCCGTCGGCGGATCGATCAGCGAGACGAACTCCACCCCGTCGCCGCCGATGAGGGTGTGGGTGGCGATGAGGGCCCGGCGCAGTGCCTCGTCCCGTGCGGTACGCGGCCGGGAGGCGGGCGCGGTGTTCGTGGTCCGTACGCGGATCCGGCAGAGGCCGTCGGAAAGCCGCTCGGCGGTGACGGTGGTCTCGGCCCGGATCTCCTCACGGCTGCGCACCACCCGCCCGGCGCCTTCCGGCAGCGGCTCGGTGTCCTCGCCTGCCGCGGCGCCCACCGCGACGGTGCGTCCGCCCTGGAGGAGTTCGTCGAGCGGGACCTCGACCTCGCACTCGCGCGGGAGGGCCTCGTCGAAGGTCAGATGGTCCGTGCCGTCGTCGGTGCGCAGCGACTCGACGGGGCGGCCTGCTTCTTCCACCTGCTTGCGCTGCATCTGCAGGTAGCGCACCCGCACGCGTACGCGGGCACTGCCCGGCTGCCGGACCCGCAGCAGGCACTCGGTCTGCTGGTACCAGGAGTCGGCGGAGCCCGAGACACCGGGAATGACGGGGCCGTCCGCCTCCACCCAGTCCCGGGGGAACAGCACGCCGAACTGCCAGCGGACGCGGTTCTTGGCGGAGGAGCGGCGGTAGGGGTAGAGGAGGTAGCCCTCGTAGAGGACGGCGTCGGCGACGGCGCTGAGCTGCTCGAAGACGCCCGGGGACGGGTCTGCGCCGCCCCTCGTGGCAGCGCTCTTCGTGCCGCCCTCGACCACTGCCTCCGCCATCGCGCCTCCTCGTTCCTGGGTGCACGCGCATCCCTTCCACCACGGTCACACCGCTCATCCGCCGTCGCCTCCTCCGGCACACTGTGATTGGGCCGTTCGGGGTGGACACGCCGGGACGCACGGCGGAACTCGTCGGTGGCCGGGGGCTTTTCCACGGGGCCGGTGGTTCATCCGGATGGCACACATCACCCGCACGAACCGGCGCGTCACGGGAAGGCGTCACCTCATGGACCAGCCGACGCGTCACCCCCGCCCCACCACCAGCCCCGCCGTCACGACCCTGGCCGACCCGCTGGTCAACAAGGGCACCGCCTTCAGCCGGAGCGAACGCGAGGAGCTGGGACTCGACGGGCTGCTGCCCCCCGCCGTGGAAACGCTGGACGAGCAGGTCGCCCGCGCCTACGAGGCCTTCCACGGCTACGACAAGCCCCTCAACCGGCACATCTACCTGCGGCAGCTCCAGGACACCAACGAGGTGCTCTTCTACCGTCTGGTCACCGAGTACCTGGAGGAGCTGCTGCCCGTCGTCTACACGCCGACGGTGGGTGAGGCCTGTCAGCGCTTCAGCGAGATCTACCGGCGGCCGCGCGGTCTGTTCCTGACCTGGGAGGACCGGCACCGCTTCCGGGACATCCTGCGCAACCGCCCGCACCGCGACCACGACGTGGACGTCATCGTCGTCACCGACGGCCAGCGCATCCTCGGCCTGGGCGACCAGGGTGTCGGCGGCATGGGCATCCCGATCGGCAAGCTCAGCCTCTACACGGCCATCGGCGGCATCCACCCCGCCCGTACCCTGCCCGTCCTTCTGGACGTCGGCACCGACAACGAGACCCTGCTCGGCAACCCCCGCTACCTGGGCCGCCGGGCACGCAGGCTGACCGGCTCCGAGTACGACGAGATGATCGAGGCGTTCGTCTCGGCGGTCGAGGCGGAGCTGCCCGGGACGCTGCTGCAGTGGGAGGACTTCGCCACCGCCCACGCCCACCCGATCCTCGCCCGCTACCGCGACCGGCTCCTCACGTTCAACGACGACATCCAGGGCACCGCGGCCGTCACGCTCGGTGCTCTGTCCACCGCGGCGGACGTGGCCGGCACCCCGCTGCCCGAGCAGCGCGTGGTGATCCTGGGCGCGGGGTCGGCCGCCATCGGCGTCGCCGACATGATCCGTACGGCCATGGTCGACGAGGGCCTGCCGGAGGACGAGGCCACGGCACGGTTCTGGATCCTCGACGTCGACGGCCTGCTGGTGTCCTCACGCTCCGAACTGACTCCGCAGCAGAGGATGTTCGCACGAGACGACAGCGAGGTGGCCGACTGGGACGGCACCGGGCTCGCCGAAGTGGTGCGCCGGGTCGAGCCGACGGCGCTCATCGGCCTGTCGACGGCGCACGGCGCGTTCACCGAGGAGATCGTGCGGCAGATGGCCTCGGCCTGCGAACGGCCCGTCGTCTTCCCGCTGTCCAACCCCACCTCGCACTCCGAGGCCGAGCCCGCGGACCTCACCCGCTGGACCGACGGGCGGGCACTGATCGCCACCGGCTCGCCCTTCCCGCCGCTGACGGTCGCAGGGCACCGGGTGCCGGTGGCGCAGTCGAACAACGTGTACGTCTTCCCCGCCATGGGGCTCGCGGTGACCGCGAGCCGGGCCACGCGGGTCACGGACCGCATGCTCGTGGCCGCCGCCCGGGCCGTCGCACGGTGCGCGGTGCGGGCGGCGGACGGCGGCGACGGCCCCGTGCCGCTGCTGCCGCCCCTGACCGGGATGCGCGAGTCCGCCCGCGAGATCGCCCTGGCCGCGGCCCTCGCCGCCGTCGAGGACGGGGTGGCCCCGCGGGCGACGGAGGAGGAGCTGCGCGAGGCGGTCACCCGGGCGCAGTGGACGCCGCGCTACGAGGACTGGTAGGGCTTGGTCAGGTCCGTATCGGTGCGGGTATGCCGGTGCTCCGGGCCGTACTGCCAGAAGACACCACGGCCGGCCCCGGAGCCCTCGGCACAGCCGGGCCGAGCACTCACCCGACCCGGATGCCCACGATGCACGTGTCGTCGTCGGTGTCCGACCTGCTGTAGGTCAGCAGGCGGTCCAGCTGCTGGTCGAGTGTGCTGGGTGCGCTACGGGCGGTGGTCAGGAGGTGGGTCAGGGACTCCTCGACGGGCCGGTCGCGGCGTTCGACCAGGCCGTCCGTGTACATCAACAGGGTGTCTTCGGGGGCCAGCTGGATCTCGGTCTCCTCGTACACGGCCTCGGGCACCGCTCCGAGCAGCATTCCCTTGACCAGGGGCAGGGGAGCCGCTTCGGTGTCCCGGACCAGCACGGGCGGCAGGTGACCCGCCCTGGCCCAGCGCAGCGTCCGCCGGACCGGGTCGTACAGACCGCACACCGCGGTCGCGGTGACGGCACCCGTCAGATGGTGCGCAACGATGTTCAGCCATGACAGCAACTGGCCGGGCCCGGCGCCGGTCACCGCCAGGCCGCGCAGCGCGTTGCGCAGGACGACCATGCTGGTGGCGGCCTCGATGCCGTGGCCGGCCACGTCCCCCACACACAGCAGCACCAGCCGGGACGGCAGGACGACGGCGTCGTACCAGTCGCCGCCCACCAGCTGCTCGGTCTCCGCGGGCCGGTAGCGGACGGCCACCTGGAGGCCGGAGACCTGCAGCGGTGCCTGCGTGGGGGGCATGATGGCGTGCTGCAACTGCAGGGTCAGCCGGTTGCGTTCGGTGGCCTGCTGCTCGGTGTGCGCCAGCTGGTCGCGGGTGGCGGCGAGCGCCACCTCGGTCCAGTGCTGGGACGAGATGTCCTGGCAGGCGCCGCGGACCAGCAGCAGCCGGTCGTCGGTGTCGAGCACGGGTTCGGCGACGATCCGGATGTGCCGGGTCACCCCGTCCGGCCGCTGCAGCCGGAAGGCCGCGGCCGCCGGCCGCTGGTGGTGCAGCAGCGTGCGCAGGAAGCGGCGGATGGAGACGCCGTCGTCCGGGTGGGCATGGGCCGGCAGCTCTTCCAGGGCCACCGGGGTGCTCGTCTGCGGACGCCCGTAGAGGTCGAAGAGCTGCCCGTTCCAGGTGATCTCACCGGTGAGCACGTTCTCCTCGAACCCGCCGATACGACCGAGCCGTTGGGCGTGCTGAAGGAGACTCGCCAGCCGGGCCGTCTCGTCCTCGATGCGCCAGATGAGGAGTACGGACGTCCCGTGGCGGCTGATGCTGATGTCCGCGACCGCAGAGAGGGGGACCTGGTCGACGAGGGCGGTGAGGTTCATCCGGCGGGTCCGGAAGGGCTCACCAGTGGCGTAGACCCGCTCGATGCGCTGGAACAACTCGCTGTCCCCGGCGGCCATCGGGTAGGCCTCCAGGAGCAGCGCGCCGCTCACGACCGCCCGTGGTCTGCCCGCCGGGTCGAGGAAGCGGCTGTTCACGTGCTGGATGCGGAAGTCCACCAGGTGCCCGTCGCCGTCGAGGTACGGCACCAGGACCAGGGCGGGGTCGTGCAGCCCGTCGGCCAGGTCCATCAGCTCGGCGGCGTCCGGCAGGACACGCGGCCCCTGGGCGGCTCCGGGCGGCGGTGAGTACATCTCCAGTGTGTGGGCGCACAGTTCGGCCAGCGCCTCCACCTGGCGGACGATCTGCGGGGGCTGCGGAGCGAGCGGGGCCGGCCAGGCGATCTCCAGCACGCCGTGGATGCGGCCTCCGGTGCCGGCGGGCAGGGCGGCCCGGCCGCCGTCCGGATGGTGGTGCAGGCCGATGGTGGGCAGTCCGGTGGCGCCGAGTGTGGTGATCCACTGCCCCTCGCGCTCGATGAGGCCCCGCCGCGCCACCGTCACCACGTCCGGCGGGACGTAGCGCCAGCGCGCGGCCTCGGCCGGTGAGAACCCGGCGCTGCCCGCCAGGGTGAGCGAGCCGTCGGCTCCCGCTGCCCAAATGGCCACGGCCACCGCGCCGAGCGGGCGCAGCGCCTGCTCCAGCAGCGCGTCCGCGACGGCCTGGGTGTCGTCCGCCGCCAGTGCGCCGCTCTCCGCCGCGCGCAGGCGTACGGCGGCCGACTCGGTCTCCGCCCCGTCGGCGGCCCGGGTGGCGGCGAGGAAGGCCTCCGTCACCTCGGACATCCGGTCCCGGGCGGCCTGGTTGATGACGTCGACGGCGAGTTCCAGGGGGGTGACCTGGGCCTGCTCGGCCAACTGGGCCAGCTGCCGGGCGGCCTGGGCCGGCCCGCACTTCAGCCGCTCGACCAGGACGCCCTTGGCGAGCTCGATCAGGGCACGCCCTTCGGCCTCCGCCTGGGCGGCCCGCACCTCCCGGCTGAGCCGTTTCACGGTGGCGGCGAGCCGGCCCACCGGGGAGGCGGGCGAGAGATCTGCGAGGTCGGCGGGCGGGCCGTCCGACGTGTCATCGGTGGACAGGGGGAGCGCGTCGGACGTCACCGACGGCAGGGAGGACTGCGGACCGGCGGCCGAGTCGCGCTGCGGCTCGCCACCCTGGCCCGGCTCGCGCGGCTGCTCGGACATGCTCACGGTGTGGATGCTCCTCGGCTGGAGCGCCCTGGGGCGCGGAACGACAGGCGCTGCGGGACACCCGGCCCGCCGGTGTGCGGGTCGGGCGCCGGTGTGCTCATGCGGGCAGCCAGCGGCGGACGCAGGCCATGAGGTCGCGCGTGTCGACGGGCTTGGTGACGTAGTCACTGGCACCCGAGGCGAGGCTCTTGTCCCTGTCGCCCGGCATCGCCTTCGCCGTGACGGCGATGATGGGCAGGTCGGCGTACTGCGGCATCCGCCGGATCTCGGCCGTCGCCGTATAGCCGTCCATCTCCGGCATCATCACGTCCATCAGCACGAGGGCGACGTCCGGGTTGTGCACCAGTGTCTCGATGCCTCGGCGCCCGTTCTCGGCGTGCAGGACGCGGAAGCCGTGCAGCTCCAGGATCCCGCTCAGCGCGAACAGGTTCCGCGCGTCGTCGTCGACGACGAGGACGGTGCGGCCCGCCGTCGCGTCGTCGACGGTGTGCGGCGTCAGATGCTGCGGCCCTTCGGTGCGGACCAGGGACAGCACGTCCCCGGGTTCCTCGGCGGACAGGTGCAGGGCGATGCGCTCCCGCAGTTCGTCGAGGCTGGACAGCAACTCCAGTGCGCCGCCCGCCGAGCGGGAGCGCAGCGCGTCGTCCAGGGACACGTCCGCGGGGTGGCTGCTGTGCACCAGCACCGGAACACTCGTGAGCGCCGAGTCGCCCTCCACCGCCTGGAGGAATCGGGACGCCTCGTCGTCACGCATGCCCAGCTCCAGTACGACGCAGTGGCACGGCTCGGAGGCGAGGGCACCGGCCGCCTCCTGCGCGCCGACGGCCGTGATGATGTCGACCGCGGGCCGCTGAGCGCCGTCGGCTCGGCCGTGCGTCAGGTCGGCGACCACGCTCTCCGCGACGAGGGTCAGCAGACCGCGCGAGCGCTCCTCCACGACGAGCAGCCGGCGGGGCCGGGGGCCCGGCCCGGTCTGGGGCACCGGCGCCGAGCCGGACAGTCCCTGGGGCGCCGGTTCGGCCGGGGCTCGCTCGGGGGTTCTGCCGTGGCCGAGCAGTTCCTCGAAGTCGGGGCGGGCCACGGGCAGGAAGAGCGTGAACGTACTGCCCTGTCCCGGTGTGCTGTGCACCGACACGGCACCGCCGAGCAGTTGGGCGATCTCCCGTGTGATGGACAGCCCCAGGCCGGTGCCGCCGTACTTGCGGCTCGTCGTGCCGTCGGCCTGCTGGAAGGCGCCGAAGATCGTCTCCAGGTGCTGCTCGGGAATCCCGATGCCGGTGTCCTTGACGCGGAAGGCCACCACGGCGGCGCCCCGGAGCACGCCCTCGGGCACCTCGCCGTCCGCCGCGGGCTCGATGCTCAGCTCCACGCCGCCCTGCTCGGTGAACTTCACGGCGTTGGACAGGAGGTTGCGCAGCACCTGGCGCAGCCGGGAGTCGTCCGTGAGCACGTCCGCGGGCGCGCCGGGAGCGGTCGTGACCGTGAACTCCAGGCTCTTCTGCGTCGTCATCGGCCGGAAGGTGGCCTCGACGTACTCGATGAGCTGCCGCAGCGTCACCCGCTCGGGCGTGACGTCCATCTTCCCGGCCTCGACCTTCGACAGGTCGAGGATGTCGTTGATCAGCTGCAGCAGGTCCGAACCGGCGGAGTGGATGATCTGGGCGTACTCGACCTGCTTGGGTGTGAGGTTGCGGGACGGGTTCTGCGCCAGCAACTGGGCGAGGATGAGCAGGCTGTTGAGCGGGGTGCGCAGTTCGTGGCTCATGTTGGCCAGGAACTCCGATTTGTACTTCGAGGCCAGCGACAGCTGCTGGGCGCGGGTCTCCAGTTCCTGGCGGGCCTGCTCGATCTGCAGGTTCTTCGCCTCGATGTCCCGGTTCTGTGCCGCCAGCAGCGAGGCCTTCTCCTCCAGTTCCGCGTTGGAGCGCTGCAGTTCCTCCTGCTGCACCTGCAACTCCGTCGAGCGGGCCTGGAGTTCGACCGTGAGGCGCTGCGACTCGCCCAGCAGCTCGTCGGTGCGGGCGTTGGCCACGATGGTGTTGACGTTGACGCCGATGGTCTCCATCAGCTGCGCGAGGAAGTCGCGGTGGATCTGGGTGAAGGATGTGACCGACGCCAGCTCGATGACACCGAGCACCTGGCCCTCGACCACGATGGGCAGCAGCACCAGAGCGGTCGGCACCACCTCACCGAGACCCGAGGAGATGGTCACGTAACCGTCCGGCAGCTCGTCGACCGTGATGGAGCGCCGACTGCGCGCGGCCTGGCCGACCAGGGTGCGGCCGAAGGCGATGCGGGAGGGACGGCTGCTCTCCTCCGGGTAGCCGTAGGAGCCGACGAGCCGCAGTTCGGGCCCGTCGTCGCCGTCCTCGGCGAGGTAGAAGGCCCCGTACTGGGCCGACACCAGCGGGACCAGTTCGTCCATGATCAGCTCGGCGACCACGGGCAGGTCGCGGTGGCCCTGCATCAGGCCCGAGATCCGGGCGAGGTTCGTCTTGAGCCAGTCCTGCTCCTGGTTGGCCCGCGTGGTCTCGCGCAGGGACTCCACCATCGAGTTGATGTTGTCCTTGAGCTCGGCGACCTCGCCGGCCGCCTCCACGGTGATGGAGCGGGTCAGGTCGCCCTCGGCGACGGCGCTCGCGACCTCGGCGATGGCACGGACCTGCCGGGTCAGGTTGCCCGCCAGCTCGTTGACGTTCTCCGTCAGGCGCTTCCAGGTGCCGGAGACGCCCTCGACCTCGGCCTGGCCGCCGAGGCGCCCCTCGGTGCCGACCTCGCGGGCGACACGGGTGACCTCGTCGGCGAACGCGGACAGCTGGTCGACCATCGTGTTGATCGTGGTCTTGAGCTCCAGGATCTCGCCGCGGGCGTCCACGTCGATCTTCTTCGACAGGTCGCCCTTGGCCACCGCGGTCGTCACCAGCGCGATGTTGCGCACCTGGCCGGTGAGGTTGTTGGCCATCGAGTTGACGTTGTCGGTGAGGTCCTTCCAGGTGCCGGCGACGTTCGGCACGTGCGCCTGGCCGCCGAGGCGCCCCTCGGTGCCGACCTCGCGGGCGACACGGGTCACCTCGTCGGCGAAGGCCGACAGCGTGTCGACCATCGTGTTGATGACCTCGGCGAGTGCCGCGACCTCGCCCGCGGCCTCCACGGTGATCCGCTGCGACAGGTCGCCGCGCGCCACGGCGGTGGCGACCTGGGCGATGGAGCGGACCTGGCCGGTCAGGTTGGACGCCATCACGTTGACGTTGTCGGTGAGGTCCTTCCAGGTGCCCGACACACCGCGTACCTGGGCCTGGCCGCCGAGGCGCCCCTCGGTGCCGACCTCGCGGGCGACACGGGTCACCTCGTCGGCGAA